>DATGCY010000061.1:0-6083 GCA_035311385.1 Candidatus Methylomirabilota bacterium | reverse complement strand
TCTCTTCGCCGTAGCGCGCAATCTCCTGCTGCATTCGAACGGCCGCGTAGCAAGCGCGCACCGCGTGGTCCTCATGTGCGAGCGGCGCCCCGAACAAGGCCATGATGCCGTCGCCCATCACTTGGTTCACGGTGCCCTCGTAACGGTGGACCGCCTCTATCATCCGCTCGAGCACGGGATCAAGAAGCTTTCTCGCTTCTTCCGGGTCCCGGTCGACCAACAACTCCATCGAGCCCTTCATGTCGGCGAACAGAACCGTGACCTGCTTGCGTTCTCCTTCGAGGGACGCCCTCAAGATGAGGATCTGGCTGGCGAGGTACTTCGGCATGTAGGACTCGGGAGAACCGAGCCGTGATCGCGATCGGTTCGCGACCGCTACCGGGTGGCCGCAGTGCGGGCAGAACCGCGCACCGACCGACAAGCGCGTGTGGCATGCGGCGCAGACGGGTTCGACCGAGGCATCCATCTCACTCCTCCTCCCAGCTTGCGCGGGACCCACAACGTCGAGCGAGGGGAAGGTTAAGGCGGCGCCATTCCGGGGTCAAGAAGGTCCCCGTCTTGTCGCCGCGGCTGACTTCGGGACGTGGCCCACGTGGGAGCGAAGCCAACATTAGCCCCCTCCCCGCGACGGTCGCCCCGCGGGTAGCCTCCGGTGCTCTGACGTAATCTGCCACACTCAGACACCGGCCGGTCTCGGAGCCTCTAGGAGCCAATGCCACAGCGTTTGAGGATTGCGCCGCAGCCCAGCTGCGCGGCATTCAACGCGGCGGTCCGACCGGTGTTTCAATAGGTGGTCATGGACGTCTTGTGGCAACCCGACCTGTTCTCAGGCGGCGGCGAGGTGACCGTTGACACCGAGTTCCGGACCGGCTGGCGGACCGCGCTCGACGCCAGGTCGTGGGTCGAGGTGTTTCCCGGCTGGCTCGCCGGCGCCAACGAGCTGTTCCAGCGGCTCGCCGAGGGGGTGCCCTGGCAGGAGCACCATCGGTGGCTCTTCCGTCAGCGGTTCCTCGAGCCGCGGCTGACGGCGGAGTACCGCCAGCTTGCCGACGCCCCCCACCCAGGGCTGGTTGCTGCCGGCGACGCCCTGTCGGCGCACTACGGGGTGCGCTACGACAATCTCTGGCTCAACCTCTACCGCGGAGGCGAGGACAGCACCAGCTGGCATCGCGACCGATTCTCCTGCCGCCGGCCCGAGTGCATCGTGCCCGTCCTCACGTTGGGGGCCACGCGCCGTTTCCTCCTCAAGCCGCGCGCCGGCGGTCCCAGTATCGCTTTCCATCCGTCGGCCGGCGACCTGGTGGTCATGGGCGGTCGGTGCCAGGACGAGTGGGTCCACTCGGTGCCCAAGGCACCGGACACACTGGGCGCACGGATCAGCGTCAACTTCCAGAGTTCCGAGCAGGCGCGCCGCCCGCGGCCCGACGAGGCCACATCCTGATGGAGCTGCGTGGTACGCTGAGCGCGGCGAGAACGGAATGAACGCCGTCGACTTCTTTCTGGGGCGCTATCGCGAGTTCCACCGCGGGATGTTCGACGACCTCACGAAGGGGCTCACCGAGGTGCAGGTCCGCGGGCGGCCTTGTCCGGGCGTGAACCCAATCGCGTGGCTTCTCTGGCACACTGCGCGCATCGAGGATGTGGGCGTCAATCGCTTTATCACCGACGGGCGGCAGGTGCTCGATGCGGGCGCATGGCTCGGACGGATGAAGTTCCCGCGGCGCGACGTCGGCACGGGGATGGTGGACGCCGAGGTCGATGAGCTCTGTGCCCAGATCGACCTCGATGGGCTGCGTGGGTACTGGGACGCTGTCCAGACGGCTACCCTCGCGATCGCGGAGACGTTGCGGGACGAGAGCCTCGAGACGGTCGTGCCAGCGGACCGGATCCGCGCGACCGCCGTCGAGGAGGGGGCCGTCGCGCCGGCCGCGCCGTGGCTCGTCGAGTTCTGGGCGAAAGGGCGTACGCGCGGCTGGTACCTCTCGCAGTTACCGTTCCTACACGTGTACGGGCATTACTTCGAGGCCCAGGCGGTCAGGGGCCTGTGGAGTCAACCGGGCCGCTGAGCGTTCGCCGCTCCCTCTGGCGGCAGGGAATGCGGCGCGCCGGCCTCTGCGTGAGCTGATGGGCGAGACGACCGGCATCGCCTGGTGTCATCACACCTTCAATCCCTGGTGGGGCTGTGTCGAAGTCTCGCCGGCGTGCGATCATTGTTATGCGCGCACGGAGGCGATCCGCTTCGGCCACCGGGTATGGGGCAAGGACGCCGCCCGGCGCTTCTTTGGCGAGCAGCACTGGAACGCGCCGGTCCGCTGGAACCGCAAGGCCGAGCTGGCCGGCGAGCGTCGCCGCGTCTTTTGCGCGTCGATGGCGGATGTCGGCGAGGAGCGCGACGACGAGGCCGGGCGCCAGCTCGACGCGGCTCGCGCGCGCCTCGTCGCGCTGATTGCCGCCACGCCGTCGCTCGACTGGCTGCTGCTGACGAAGCGGCCGGCGGCGTTCCGTCGCGTGTTCCCACCCGCACTCTTCATGCGCTCGAACGTCTGGCCGGGCGTCACCGTGGAGCATGCCGAGTACACGTGGCGCCTCGACGAGCTCGTCAAGCTCGAGTCGGCAGGTCGGCGTTGGGTGTCCTATGAGCCGGTGCTCGGTCGCGTGGACTTCGCGAGATGGCTCGGGGCTCCGCCGAGCGCTAACGGCTCGGGGCGCGGCCTCGCCTGGATCATCGTCGGCGCCGAGAATCGTGCCGCCAGCGCAGGCCGCTTCGCGGACCAGTACGCGTCCGTGGCTTGCGACGTCATCGCGCAGGGACGAGCCCATGGTGTCGCGATCTTCCACAAACAGATGCCGCTCGGGCGCCGGATCAGCAAGGACCCCCGCGAGTGGCGGGCCGATCTGCGGGTTCAGGACGTGCCGCGATGAAGCCAGCCGAGCCGCCCTAGAGAGTGGACCGAAGCAGTTCAGACCATCGGGCTCATAACCCAAAGGTATTTGGTTCAAATCCAGCAGTGTCCGCCGTGCTACACGGGTCCGCATACTTCAGCCCACGCATCTTCGCCGACCCACCAAAACTCTGCGAAATGGGGTATCTTCGGGCCCGAGGGAGGAGCGCCCCGCGATGCTATCCAGTCCCCGCCCGCAACGTCCGCCCTGCTACACAGCCCTGGATACTTCTAGTTAGGCCTCACACCCAAAGACAGTAGATGCAGAAAGGACCTCCTCGTTCGCATCGGGCTGCGACCTCGCCGGTCAGCTCTCGGGGTCGTACCCGAACTCGCGGAGTTCCTGCGAGCAGCGGCAGGCTTTGGCGATCTTCGCGGCCCATTGGACGGCGGCTTCGCGCGACGGGAGTTCCAGGACACAGAAGCCGCCGTCGAACTCCTTGGTCTGCGGGTAGGTCTCGGTCGTGACGGTGCCGTCGGCGGCGACCATCAGCGGCGCGACGACCTCGTTGATACCGCCGCCGAACACATAGACGCCGGCATCCTTCCCCTCGCGTATGACCGCGTGTGCCGCTTCGCCGACGGCAGCCATGTCTTCGTCGGAGATGTCCATCGCCGATCCGGGGAAGGAGATAAGGTACTTCGTGATCGTTCCGTCCTCCGGGTGAGAGTTTCGGAATTGTGGGTCAGACTGTTCCTCGACCCGTTCCCCGCGATCCCGACGCCGAACGCGCGAGGCTCAGGCCCCGGCCAGACGATAGATTTCCAAGCCCTCGAGATACCGGCTGGTCGTCGTCACCTCGACTCGATGCACGCGTGCGTCCCACTCTGCGCCGGCCAGATCGCGTCGCACGTGCTCGGTGAGGTACACGAGGCTGTCGCCGGGCGTGATAGGGGGGATCGTGCGCTCGAGTGACGCGGCGACCCACAGATCGCGGCTGTAGAGGAAGTCGCGGGTGACCATCTCGCGGTGCGCGGCGAGCAGCGCAGTGAGATCCTGGGCGGAGAGCGCGCGGAACAGCGGCGTGGAGCCGCCAAGGTCAGTTTTCAGGATAGCCGTCGCGCGCAGGCTGCTCATCGACGCCCCCAGCATAAGTCAGGCGCGCACGAGGAGAACGATCACCACGGCGGCCAGCGGTGGCGCGAGCGCGCAGAGCGTCAGCGCGAGCCCGACGGAACCGCACTTCGCGAGCGTCACAGCTCGAATCCGTAGAGCTTGGCGACGTTACCCCGGGTGATCTTGAAACGATCCTCGGCGCTCGCCTCCTTGAAGTCGCGCGCGACGACGTCCTGAGAATGCGGCCACGACGACGCCTGGTGCGGATAGTCGGAGGACCACATCATCCGGTCGACGCCGACGAAGTGGCGGTTGGCGACGCCCACGAAGTCGTCGATGTACGTGCAGTGCATCTGGCGCCGGAAGTACGCGCTCGGCTTCATCTTGATCGTGAAGCCGGCCGCGTAGCGGCTGCGCTCGAACGTGCGATCCATGCGCTGCAGGTAATAGGGCAGCCAGCCGCAGTTGTTTTCCGCCGACACGATCTGCAGATCGGGGAAGCGATCGAGCACGCCGGAGAAGATCAGCACGCTGAACGAGCGCTCGACCTCGTGCGAGAGCACGGTCGCGCGCATGTAGCGATCGCCGAAGTCCCACTGGCTCTCATGGCCCATACCGGTGATCGAGTGGAGGCTGATCGGCATGTGCATCGCTTCGGCCGCCGCCCAGAACGTGTCGTAGACGGTGGAGCTGTACGGCTGGTCGGCGGGCGGAGAGCACCAGATCATCGCGCCCTTCAGGCCCTTCTTCGCGCAGCGCTCGAGCTCCCGGGCGCCCGCCTTCGGATCGTAGAGCGAGATCATCGCGAGACCGGCCATGCGCTTGGGGGCGTAGCTGCAGTAGGCGGCGAGCCAGTCGTTGTACACGCGGAAGCAGTCCTCCTGCAGTCCGGCGTCCTTCAACCAAAAGATGCGAAAGCCGAGCGTCGTGTAGAGGATGTCCGCCTCGACCCCGTCGAGCTCGTTGTCCTTCAGGCGCTCGGCCGGATCCCAGCCGCCTGGGCGCGCGTCGGCATACGTGCCTTGCGTGAGGAACTTCGCCAGTTCCTCCGCGCTCTTGCCGGCGCCGAGGCCGATCCCGATCGGGTGCGGCGCGTAGCCCTCGTAGTAGAAGTACGCGCCCTTCGGATCCTTGGGGTTTTCGACGAGCCGCGGCGCGCGGTCTCGATAGCGCTTGTCGACGCGCTCGACCCAGAGATCGGTGGGCTCGCTCACGTGGGAGTCCGCGGAGATCAGCTTGTCGCTCGCCATCTCAACCTCCTGCAACGTTGAACATGGGGCCCCGCACCTGGAGGACCCCAAACCCCTCAACGGCTCTCAGCGCACGCGGACGTACTTGCTCAGTCGCTTGCCGCCGACCTGAGCGAGATAGATGTCGCCCCGCGAGTCCACCCACAGTCCGTGACCGGAGCCGGCCGTGTCGAAGCGGGCGAGCACCTTGCCAGTCTTTTCGAGAACGCTGATCGACGGGCGCTGCTCGCTCACGTAGGCGATCTCCTGCGCGTCGAAGTAGATGTCCGTGGGCTTGTGGATGTCGCGCCACTGCGCGAGGAACCGTCCCGCGCCGGTGAACACCTGGATGCGACTGTTCTCGCGATCGCACACGTACACCTGGCCGCCGCGATCGACCCAGAGGCTGTGCGGGAGATGGAACTCTCCCGGCTCTTCCTTGCCCGGCTTGCCCCAGGAATCGAGCAGGACACCCTCGCTCGAGAAACGGTGCACGCGGCTGTTTCGGTAGCCGTCGGAGACGTAGAGATCGCCGGATGGCGCCACCATCATCTCGGTCGGCTTGTTGAACGGACCCGCGGAACGCGGGGGAAGCTCGAGGTCCGTCGTCGCGCCGGTGTCGGACGGTTGCCCGCGCGTGCCGAGCACCATTAGGGGCTTGCCGTCGAGCGTGTACTTCAGCGCGACGTGGTCATCACGATCGGTGATGTAGACCACGTCGTTCACGATGTTGATGCCGTGAGGATCGGCGATCGCGCTCGCGCCCCACGAGGTGAGGAAGGTCCCGTTCTTGTCGAACACGAGGACGGGCGGGTCTTTTCGCTGGAAAGCGTAGACGCGGTCCTGCGAGTCGGT
>DATGCY010000060.1:0-5225 GCA_035311385.1 Candidatus Methylomirabilota bacterium | reverse complement strand
CAACACGATCTTCCACTGCGGCGAGAGTGGCATGGGCGCCACCATGAAGGCGGTCAACAATCTCCTGTCTATCACCACGCTGGCCGTGACGAGCGAGGCCCTCGTCCTTGGCGCCAAGGCTGGCCTCAAAACGAACGTCATGCTCGAGGTGTTCCGCCAGACCGCAGCTAGCAACGCCCATCTTCAGATGACGTATCCCGGCAAGGCGCTCAAGGGAGATTTCAGCCCGATGTTCATGGTCGACCTCGCCCACAAGGACCTGAGCGTCGCCCTCATGCTGGGCGCGAGCCAGCAAGTGCCCCTCGCCCTGGGCGCCGTCGCCCGCGAGATGTTCACCTCGGCGCGCGCGCGAGGCCGCGGCAAGCTCGACTGGACGGCGGTGATCACCGTGCTCGAGGATGAGGCGGGCGTAAAGGTTCGGAATGCCTGAGGCCTCGGCAACGAGTCGTTTCGACGTTCGGGGCCTGTGCTGCCTGATCACCGGCGCCGGCCGAGGCATCGGCCGCGTCATCGCTCTCGGCTTCGCGGAAGCGGGCGCCCAGGTGGTGGCCGGTGACCTTGACGGCGCGGGCGCGGAGAGCGTGGCCGGGGAGATCACGGGGCGCGGAGGCAAGGCCCTCGGCCTCGGCCTCGACGTGACGTCTCAGCCGAGCGTGGCGGAAGCGGCGGCGCGGGCCGAGGCCTTTGGAGGCGGACGGATCGACGTCCTCATCAACAACGCCGGCATCAACGTGCTGAAGCCGAGCGACGCCATTACTCCCGAAGAGTGGAACCGCGTGATGGCGGTGAATCTCACCGGGGTCTTTCTCTGCGCGCAGGCGGTGGCCCGCGTGATGCGCCGCCACGGCGGCGGGCGGATCATCAACGTCGCGTCCATCTTCGGCCTGGTCGGACCGGTGTTACATTCGGCCACGCCCTACGCCACGACAAAGGGCGGGGTGATCAGCATGACCCGCGCGCTGGCCGTGGAGTGGGCGCAAGACGGCATCCGGGTCACCGCCATCGCGCCCACGTACGTGCGCACGGATATGACACGGGCACGCGTCGACGATCCCGACCATCGCGCGCTCGTGCTCGGACGGACGCCGCTCCAACGCGTGCTCGAACCGGAAGATCTCCTCGGCTCGCTTCTCTTCCTCGCCTCGCGGGCTTCCGAGTACGTCACCGGCCACGTGCTGGCCATCGACGCGGGCTGGCTGGCCGAGTAACGCCACCCGTCCACCGCTTCAGGCGCGCCCTTCGGCGGCCCTGCGCAGGGGCTCGATGTCTATCTTCTTCATCGTGAGCAGCGCGGTCATGACGCGACTCGATGTGCCCGGATCCTTGTCGAGCAGCAGCTCCATGAGGATGCGGGGCACGACCTGCCATGACAGCCCGAACTTGTCCTTGAGCCAGCCGCACTCCACTTCCTCGCCCCCGCCCGCGGTGAGGCCGCGCCAGAAGTGGTCGATTTCCTCCTGCGTGTCGCAGTGCACGACGAGGGACAGCGCCTCGGTGAACTTGAAGATCGGCCCACCGTTCAAGGCGGTGAACCGCTGCCCGCTGAGCTCGAACTCCACGGTCATGACCGAGCCTTCGGGTCTGCCCGAGGCCTTGGCGGCTTCCGCGGAGTAGTAGGTCGTGCCCACGATGCGGGAGCCCTTGAAGAGCGACGTATAGAACTTCGCAGCCTCCTCGGCCTGGGTATCGAACCACAGGAAGGGAGTGATTTTCTGCACGGTGTCGGGCATGGACTGCCTCCTCTTCTCACGTTGGTGTGGGTTCATCACCAAGTCGAATGGCGGGCTCCGGGATCGACAGGCGGCGCCTCCCCGATCGGGCAAGGCAAAGGCACGTTTTTGACTTGTGGTCGGGCTGTGATATAGGTGTTATTAAGGTTGGTGAGGAGGAGACTAATGGCCCCAGGCCAGACGGCGCCACGACCCGATCTCGAGGCCTTCGACTACGCGACGCGGACTCCCTTCAAGGCCGTCGCGAAAGAGCTGATCGACATCCTCGGCGCCAAGCTCGTGGCGTACATCGCCGGCGTTCGCGAGGCACGTGCGGTTCAGCAATACGCTCATGACAGCCGGAGCCCCCGCCACCCTGCCATCGAGCCGCGCCTGCGTCTCGCGCTGCGCGTGGCCCGGTTCATCAGCCAGCACGACAGCAAGGAGATCACGCGAGCCTGGTTCATGGGGTTGAACCCTCAGCTCGACGACCGCTCGCCGGCTCGCCTCCTCCGCGAGGGGGAGATCCACGAGGTCGGCCCGGAGATCGTGGCCGCCGCGCGCGCCTTCGTCGTCGGCGGATGAGCGACCTCGAGGGCATCCGTCCTCCCGGGCGGGTCACGCGCATTGGCCGACGCCCCAACCCGTGGGCCTGGCCGCCGTGGGAGGCGCAGCACTCCGACGCCACCTTCGGCAACCGCTGGGACGATCCCGAGGGCATTTATCGCGTGCTCTACGCCGCCACCCAGCTCGAGGGCGCGTACGTCGAAGTCCTCTCGCGCTTCCGGCCTGACCCTGTCGTGGTCGCCGAGCTCGGCAAGATCGATGGGGCCGAGGATCAGCACCGGATCGGCATCGTGCCGGCCGAATGGCTCAAGACGCGAGCCATCGGGCAGGCGACCCTCACCGGCGTCTACGCCGATGTCGGCCATGCGCGGTCGTTGAGCTATCTCCGCGCGGTCATGACCAAGCGCTGTGCGACCCACGGCGTCCGGGACCTCGACGCGTCGGCCATCCGCCTCTCGGTGCCACGCCGCTTCACTCAGGAGATCTCGAACCACATCTATCGGCTCTCGCTGCCGAGCGGGCTGCCCAGGTTCGCCGGCATCGAATACGAATCGCGCCTCGGTGACAACTACCAGAACTGGGCGATCTTCGAGCGCCCGCGCCACCGGCCGATCACGAACCCGAGGATCCGTCCCATCCGTCGTGACGACCCGAGCCTCCATGCCGCGCTCGCCTCCCTGGGGTTGAAGCTCGCCGACTGAGCCATGCAGCAGCTTCACGGCGAGCTCCTGTTCTCTCCGTCAGACCTGAGCGGCTTCCTCGCCTGCGAGCACCTGACCCAGCTCGAGCTCGCGGTGGCCCTTCAGGAAGGCCGGCGCCCGCGCGACGAGAACGCCTACGCAGAGCTCCTCCGACGCAAGGGCGAGGAGCACGAGCAGGCTTTTCTCGCGGCGATCCGCGATGCCGGCCACCGCGTGGTCGTGGTGCAACGAGACGGGCTGCGCGACTTCGCGGGCGGCGCTCGGCGCACCCTGGAGGCCGTCCGCCAGGGCGTGGACTACGTCTATCAGGCTGTCTTCTCCTCGGGCGGTTGGCGCGGCGTCGCCGACTTTCTGGAGCGCGTGGACCGGCCGTCGCGCCTGGGCGCCTGGAGCTATCAGGTCCTGGACACCAAGCTCGCGCGTCATCCGCGACCGGAGCACGCGCTGCAGCTCTCGTTCTATAGCCAGGCGCTGGAGGAGGCTCAGGGGCTCGCGCCCGAGATCGCCTACGTCGTCCTCGGCACCCGCGAGCGCGTTGCCGTGCGGCTGATCGACGTGCAGGCGTACTACCGGCGCGTGCGTCAGCGCTTCGGAGCGGCCGTGGCCACCCGATCCCCCACGGGACCGTACCCCTGCCATCACTGCTCGTTCTGCGACTTCCGCGCGCTCTGCGATGACCGGCTGGCGCAGGAGGATCACGTCGTTCGGGTCGCGGGCATCCATCGTGACCAGGTGAAGCGGCTGTTCGCCGGCGGCATCGACACGCTCACCGGTCTCGCCGAGGCTCGCGGCACGGTGAGCAAGATGGCCGTCTCCACCTTCGAGGGTCTGCGCGAGCAGGCGGGGCTCCAGCTCCTCCGGCAGCGCTCGGGCACGCTCGAATGGCGCGCGCTTCCCATCGAGCCGGGGCGTGGCTTTTCCGATCTGCCGCCGCGCTCACCGGGAGACGTGGTCTTCGACCTCGAAGGCCACCCATTCTTTGAACCGGCTCGCGGTCTCGAATATCTCTTCGGTGTCCTCCTGCTCGAGGGTGACGAGCCTCGCTACCAGGCCTTCTGGGCGCACGATCGCCACGGCGAGCGTCGGGCGTTCGAAACGCTGGTGGATCTCGTCCACGCGCGGCTCGAGCAGTATCCCGATCTCCACGTCTATCACTTCAGCGGCTCGGAGCCGAGCACGCTCAAGCGGCTCATGGCCGAGCATGTGACCCGGGACGCGCAGGTCGACGATCTGCTCCGGCGTCGGGTCTTCGTGGATCTCCACCGCATCGTTCGCCGGGCCCTCCGCGCCGGCGTACCGAGCTACACGCTCAAGGAACTCGAGGCGCTCTTCGGCTTCACGAGGACGGGCGCCGTGCGGTCTGGGACCCAGGCCATTCTCAATTACGAGCACTGGCTTCACGCGAAGAGCCAGGCGCGGCTCGACGAGATTGCAGCCTACAACGAGGAAGACTGCCGCGCCACGCTCGGCCTGCTCGAGTGGTTGCACCAGGCTCGACCCGCGGACCTGCCCTGGCCGGAGGCGCCGATGGTGCAGGCGCCCTCGCCCGAGGCCTCCGAGGCCATGGATCTCCGCCAGCAGCTGAGGCTAGAGCTCGTGACCGGCGCGGAGCCGGGCTCCCCGCGCTGGATCGCCGGCGAGCTCCTCGAATATCACCGACGCGAGGCTCGGCCCGCCTGGTGGGCCTACTTTGACCGGCTCGGCAAGTCGCCGGACGAGCTCTTGGAGGACTCCGAGGCCATCGCATACCTCACGGATTCCCTCACGCCACCGCAGCAGAGGAAGAAGTCGCTCGTGCACAGGCTCAGCTTTCCGCCGCAGGATCACAAGCTGCGGCCGGGGCAGACGGTCCAGGACCCGGCCACGGGCAGGAGCGCCGGAGAGATCCTCAGCATCGACGACTCGAGCGGTACGTTGGAGCTCGTGCGCGGCCCGAGCCTTGCCTCGAGACCGTTGCCGGGAGCGATCGTGGCCGGCGGCCCCATCGAGGATCGTACCCAGCGAGAGGCCGTCCTGCGCGTGGCCGAGTCGCTCCGCGCAGGCGATGGACGCTACGCGGCGCTCCGAGCCATTCTCGGGCGGGAGCGGCCGCGTATCCGCGGTCTCGCCGCTGGCGCCGTGCAAACCACGGACCCCGAAGGGATGAAGGCGCGCGCACTCGGACTGGACGAGAGCTATCTCTTCCTTCAGGGTCCGCCGGGGACGGGCAAGACGTGGACGGGCGCTCGCATCGTGGCGCATCTCCTGG
>DATGCY010000059.1:0-16736 GCA_035311385.1 Candidatus Methylomirabilota bacterium | reverse complement strand
GGCCTCGCCGCCATGACCTATTCGCCGACCGTGCGGATCAATCCGCCGCTCGTCATCCGCGAAGAGACGGCGCTCAACGGGCTCGCCATCCTCGACGAAGCCCTGGGGGCGATGGTCAGCGCGCACAAGCTCGACTAGTGGCGGCGTTCGTCGCTTTGCCCTTCGTTTCCCACGGGTGGCCATCGCCCTCGGGGTGCTGGCCGGGGTCGCCGTAGCATGCGCCGCGGCGCCATCCTCGGGCTGGGCAATGTCGCCCTGCACGGGCACGTGCCAGGCTGGCTCGGTCGGGTCGACGTCGAGATCGTGGCGGCGGCCGACGCGCGTCCGTCGCAGCGCGCGGAATGCCAGGCGCGGCTGCCTCGCGCGGGCTGGTACAACTCGCCCGAGGAGCTACTCGAGCGCGAGCGGCTCGACTTCGTGGACATCTGCACGCCGCCGTCCAGTCACGCCCCGCTCATCCTGCGCGCGCTCGATCGCGGCCTGCACGTGCTCTCCGAGAAGCCGCTTGTGAGCTCGCCCGCCGATCTCCGTCGCGTCGCCCAGGCCGCGCAGGGGGCGGGCCGGGTGCTTCACACCGTGCACAACTGGCACCACGCGCCGATCCTCTCCCTCGCCGGGGACCTGATCCGGGCCGGGGAGATCGGCCGCGTCCAGCGTATCGTGTGGGAGACGCTCCGGCTGAAGCCCGCGGCGGCAGGCGACGGCCGCGAGGGCAACTGGCGTGTGGATCCCGCGGTGGCGGGCGGCGGCGTCCTCTCTGACCACGGCTGGCACGTCTTCTATGTGATTTCCGCGTGGATCGGCGCGCGGCCCTCCCGCGTGGCCGCCAGGCTCGAGACGCGCCGCCACACGGCCTTCGCGGTGGAGGACACCGCCTCCGTGAGCCTTCGCTTCCCCGAAGCGATCGCGGAGATCCTCCTCACCTGGGCCGCCGACGAGCGGCGCAACTGGGTCGAGGTGGACGGCACCGAGGGGCGCATCGAGCTGCAGGACGACACGCTCGTGCTCAAGGGCCGGAGCGGTGAGCGGCGCTGGCCGGGCCTGCCCGCGCTGTCCGACGGCTCGCACCATCCGGACTGGTTCCACCAGGTTGCCGATCGTTTTCTCCGTGCCATGGCCGGACACGTGGAGGGCCAGGACAATCTTGCCGAGGCTGCCCTCTGTGCCGAGATCGAGCACGAAGCTCGGGAGTCGAGTCGGCGCGACGGCGCGGAGCGGTCGATCGGTCCCGGCCTCGTCGTGAAGGCGGGCGCGTGACGCTTCGCCAGCGGGTCGCGGAGGCTTCGCCTCCCGAGGCAGTCCTCATCGTCGTGGAGGCGGGAGCAGGGCCGAACATCACCCCCGACACCATGGTTGCCGGCCTGTCCCTCGGCAAGCGCATCGCGCTCGCCGCCGTGCGCGCCGGCCTCTCGTCCGGCGACGAGCCGGGATCCGGACGCCGGCGTCTCGTTCTCGTGCCCGCAAATGTGATTCCCCAGGTGCAGTGGCTCCGCGGCCTCAAGGACATGCCGCTCGAGTCCGAAACTCTCTGGGTCGACCCCGCCATGGTCGCCGTGGTCGAGACCGACGATCCCGAGCCCGTCCTTCTGGCGGCGGCCGGCGCGGCGAGCCCCGCCGACCTCATCTCCGCGCTTTCAGGCCGCTTCAAAACCATCGAGGCAGCCGCCAGCCCCAAGGGCCGCTTCGCCGTCCGCACGGCGGCCGATCTCCGCACCGCGGAGACCTGGCTCCTCCGCAGTCTCATCAAGGACAGCGAGGGCTTCATGTCCCGTCACGTGGAGCGGCGCATCTCGCTCGCGGTGACGCGCCGACTCGTGTGGACCGCGCTCACGCCGAATGGCATGACCGCTGTCTCCCTCGCCGTCGGCCTCGCAGGCGCGCCGTTCTTCCTCTCCCACGTCCCGGAGTGGCAGGTGGCGGGGGCGCTGCTCTTCCTCCTCCACTCGATCCTGGATGGCTGCGACGGCGAGATCGCGCGGCTCAAGTTCCTCGAGTCCTCCGGGGGAGCCGCCCTCGATTTCTGGGGTGACAACGCCGTGCACGTAGCCGTGTTCAGCTGTATGGCCCTCGGCTGGAGCTTCGCCTCCGGCTCGCCCTGGCCCCTCTTCCTGGGCGTGGTGGCGGTGGCGAGCACGCTCGTGGCTGCCTTCGCCGTGGAGCCTCACAAGGTCACCCTGCCCACCCTGCCCGCCGCGCGCTCCGCGGGAGCGCGCATGGCCGACGCGCTGGCCAACCGCGACTTCATCTACCTGATCATCGCGCTGGCCGCCTTCGGGAAGTCTGCGTGGTTCCTCGTGCTGGTGGCCCTCGGCACGCCGGCCTTCGTCCTGCTGCGTTTGTGGGCGGATCGACGGCAGGGGAGCGCCTAGCGCGTGGCCGGTTTCATCGACGTGCTGCTCCGCGGCCTCGCCCTCTGCGGCCAGGCGGCGGCCATCGGCGGCGTGCTGTTTTTCCTGATCGTGCTCCGGCCTGCCCTGCGAGAGCGTCCGGAGCTCTCGCCGATTCTCGGCCGCCTTCTCGTGCTGATCGTCCTCGGCGGACTGGCCGTCATTGTCGGACAGGTCTCGACCCTGGGAGTCCAGCAGGTCGTCCTCGCCGAGGAGAACGGCTGGCCGATCAAGGAGATCCTCGCCACTGCGTACTTCGAGGCGAGCGTGTGGCGCATCCTCGCCTGCCTCGCCCTCATCGTGGGCGCCCTCCGCCTGCGGAGGTACCCGGGCTCGCGTGGGTGGTGGTTGGCCATGGCGCTCTTTACCGTCGCCCTCGCCGCGGGCTCGGCCGCCATGAGCCACGCGACGGCCCGCCTGGAGCACGGCGACGCCCTGCACCTCTTCGACCTCCTGCACCAGTACGCCGCCTCCGTCTGGGTCGGGGGGCTGATGCACCTGTCGCTCGCGGCCTTCGGCCGGCCCCAGGAGCCCTGGCCTGCCATCATGCTCAAGCGCTTCTCCGCCATGGCTCTGGTGTCGGTGGCGGTGCTGGTCGTGGCGGGATTCGGGCTCACCTACTACTACGTAGACGGCTTCGGCGCCTTCACGGGCACCGCCTACGGGATGATGGTCGGAACCAAGATGGTGGTGCTTGGCCTCCTCCTCATCCTGGGCGCCCTGAACTTCTTCGTGGTGCGGCGACTGCCCGCGGCCGACGCCGTCTCCGTGCTGAGGTTGCGACGCTTCGTGGAAGTGGAGCTGGGCCTGGGCGTCACCGTGCTCTTCGCTGCCGCCTCGCTCACGTCGCTGCCTCCCGCAATCGACGTGGTGGCGGATCGCGCCACGCTGGCCGAAGTCGCCCACGTCTTCACGCCACGCCTGCCCTCGTTCACCTCGTCGAAGCTCTCGGACATGCCGTTGGAGGATCGGCTCGCTCCCCGCACCGACGCCGACCGCCAGTGGAGTGAGTTCAACCACCACGTGGCGGGCGCCTTCGTGTTCCTCATGGGCGTGCTGGCCATTCTTTCGCGCACGGGGTGGGCGCCGTGGGCGCGGCACTGGCCGCTCGTCTTCTTCGGCCTCGCCGCGTTCCTCCTCGTGCGCAACGATCCCGGCTCCTGGCCCCTGGGGCCCCAAGGCTTCTGGGAAGGGATGCAGTACTCCGAAGTGGTGCAGCACCGCATCTTCGTCCTCCTCGTGCTGGGCTTCGGGACGTTCGAATGGATGGTGCGCACGGGACGCATCCGCTCACGGCGGGCCGCGCTGGTCTTCCCCATCCTCTGCTCGGTCGGGGGCGCCCTCCTCCTCACGCACTCCCACGCCTCGCTCAACCTCAAGTCCGAGTACCTGATCGAGGTGACGCACGCTCCGCTGGGCGTGATCGCTATGCTCGTGGGCTGGGGCCGCTGGCTCGAGCTGCGGTTGCCTCCGGGTGAGACGAAGCTGCCCGGTCGGGTGTGGTCGATCGGGCTGGCGATGGTGGGCGTGCTTCTCCTCCTCTACCGCGAATCCTAGTCAGGCGGGCGAGAAGGGCCCATCTGCTTCGTTGGCGCCCTCGGCCTCGCGCTCAACGTACAGAGAGTACGTCTCGCGCGGGCCGTCGGGCGCCGCCTCGCAGCTGGACCCTTCTCGCCCGCCTGACGGCCGCGGGGTGAAGCATCGGAGTAGGGCGTGCGCACTGTGGGGGCGATGGGGCCCATCTGCTTCGTTGGCGCCCTTGGCCTCGCGCTCAACGTACAGGGAGTACGTCTCGCGCGGGCCGTCGGGCGCCGCCTCGCAGCTAGACCCTTCTCGCCCGCCTGACGGCCGCGGGGTGAAGCATCCGAGTAGGACGTGCGCACTGTGGGGGCGATAGGGGACCGCGTGCTTCGTGGAGACCTTGGATCGTCGGCTATCAGGTGGGGCGGTGGAGGAGGAGGCCGGTTAGGTAGCGGGACTCGGGGACGGTGAGGAGGATCGGGTGGTCGGGACTCTGGCTGAGAGTGAGGAGCTGCCGGGGGTGAACGCCGGCATCGCCGGCCGCGTCGCGACAGATCTCTTCGAAGCGTGACGGCGTGATGTGGTGTGAGCAGGAGAAGGTGGCGAGGATGCCGCCCGGCTCCAGGAGTCGCAGGGCGCGGAGGTTGATCTCCTTGTAGCCGCGAGCGGCTGCCTCCACCGCGTCTTTGCGTCGGGTGAAGGGCGGCGGGTCCAGCACGATCACGCCGAAGCGCTCGCCGGCCGCCTCGAGCTCGCGCAGGACATCGAAGGCATTGCCCTCACGGAGCGAGGCCCGGCCCACCACGCTGTTCAGCTCGAGATTGCGGCGAGCGAGGGCGAGCGCGTCCGGCGAGGAGTCGAGCAGGATGGCCTGGGCGGCGCCGGCCTGAAGGGCGTGACAGGCGAAGGCTCCGGAGTAGCAGAATGCGTCGAGGACGCGACGGCCCGCGGCGTGGCGGGCGACCTCGCGGCGATTGACGACCTGATCGAGGTAGAGACCCGTCTTGTGTCCCGCGCCGGGAATAACGGCGAAGCGGCAGTCTCCCTCGGCGACCAGGATCTCCTCGCCGGCCGGATCCTGACGAGGCTCGAAGCCCTCTAAGCGCGCGGCGGTGGCGTCGTCCTGTCGGTGCACGCGGCCGTCCGGGAAGAGCCGGCCGAGCGCTCCCTCGATCCAGCCGTGAACATCCGACATGCCGAGGGTCAGGCACTGCATCACGCTCATCGAGCCGTAGCGATCCACCACGAGCCCAGGCAGGGCGTCCGCTTCGCTCCAGCACAGCCGATAGGCATCGGCGACGAGACCCGCCGCGCGCCGGTACTCCCAGGCCGCCTGGAGGCGACGCGCGAAGAACTCCGCGTCGATGGCCTCGTCGCGACGGGTGAGGAGGCGGCAGCACAGCGAGGGGCGAGGATTGTAGAAGCCTCGCCCCACGAAACGGCCGCTCGCGTCGACCACCTCCACGGCCTCGCCCGCCTTCGAGAAGCCTTTCAGATCGGCGATCTGCGTGCGGTAGATCCACGGATGCCCTGCGCGTAGCCGAGCCTCGGCCCCACGCTTGAGAACGAGCCTGGCCATGGCCCGGCGACGGCTCGGCGCTCGTCTCCGGGCGTTACCGCTTACGGAGAACCACCACCATCAGGAGGGGATGGTGGGCGCGATCGAGCTTGAGATGCGGCTTGAACCCGTAGAACCACTCCACGAGCTCGAACCCTCCGGCCAGCTCGACCAGAGCACGAAGCTCCTGGGGGAACACCATGCGCGAGGCGTGGCGCTGGCGGTACACCTTGCGCTGCCCGTTCTCGTGGGCCTCCAGCTCCATGTCCTCGAAGAAAGTCTGGCTCACCGGGTTCAGGTCCTTGAGCGCCTCGAAGGTCGCGCGGACCGTCGCCCGTCCACGCCTCCGCGTCCATGACCAGCGGCGCGCTGGATCGGTCCACGACGAGCACATGTACCGATCGAAAACGTAGAGGCCGCCCTTCTTGACGGCGCGGACGACGCAACGGAGGTGGGCGAGGATCGCCTCGTTCGTGAGTAGGTGGCCCTGGGAGTCCTGCATGCAGATGGCCGCGTCCACGGGATGGGGCAGGGTGAAGCGCGTCATGTCGCCCACGTGGAGGTGCACGTCGAGACCCTCCTCAGCCGCGCGCTTGCGCAGGAAGTCGATGTTCTCGCGGGAGAGATCGAGCCCCGACATCTGATAGCCTCGCCGGCCGAGACGAATCAGGTGCGGGCCGGTGCCGCACGCGATGTCGATCACCGTCTTGACGGGCCGCTTGGCAAAGCGGCGGAAGCAGTGGGTGAGGAAGTCCACCTCCTGCTTGCGGTTCATATCGAAGGCGATCTCGTAGTAACGCGGCGACGAGTAGTCGGTCATTTGACATTTAACCTCAACATGGCGAAGCCATGT
The DNA here is from genome assembly GCA_035311385.1 of Candidatus Methylomirabilota bacterium. Lineage (GTDB taxonomy): Bacteria > Methylomirabilota > Methylomirabilia > Rokubacteriales > CSP1-6 > AR37. The sequence continues at coordinate 10,417 of DATGCY010000059.1, read as the reverse complement.
TGACCGTGGGCGAAACAGGTTAGGGCGAACGTCTTCCGTGGAGACATTCGGGTGAGGCAGGTTAGGGCGATCGTTTTCCATGGAGACATTCCGGCGGGATAGGAGGCTAGCGTTTCCGTGGAGACAGTGGAGGCGGAGCAGGTTGGGGTCAATCGTCTTCCGTGGAGACGGTGGGGCAGAGCAGTTCAAGGCGAGCTTCTTCCGCCGGTCTCATCATCTTCGGTGTCGGTATGTGGGCCAGGTCCGCGAAGTCGGGTCTCATTTGCCCCACCAGGTAAGGATGGCCTCCCGGAGAACCCAGGAGGCGGTTATGCCCGTGCGGCCCGAGGGGTCGAAGGCGTGGGCGACTTCCATCAGGTCGGTGCCTACGATGCGGCAGGACTCGAGCAGCCGCACGATCTCCACGAGCTCCGCGGCGGTGATCCCGCAGGGCTCGGGCGCTCCCGTGCCCGGCGCCTCCGATGGATCGAGCACGTCCACGTCGATGGTGACGTAGAGGGGATGGCGGACGAGCTCGGGCAGAAGACTCCGCACTGCCTCCAGAGGCCGGTGGGCGTGCGCAGGAAAGACATGAGGCGCCTGGCGCCGGTACTCCTCCCGGGCGCCCGTCCGCATGCCCACCTGGTAGACACGCTCGGGGACGACGACGTCCATCACTCGGGCCATGGCCGAGGCGTAGTTGTAGCGCTCACCGAGGAACTCCTCCCGCAGATCGGGATGGGCGTCGAGCTGAAGGATGCGCAGTTCCGGAATGGCTGGCGCGAGCACTTCCACTACAGGAAGCGTCGCGGTGTGATCGCCCCCCAGCATGATGGGGACGAGGCCGGGCTTCCAGAACGCGCGGATTTCTTCCCGGGCTCGCGCGAGCTGCTCGCGCGGTGAGCCCGAGCCGAGCTCGCAGTCGCCGAGGTCAGCCATACCGAGGTCTTCGAGATCGCGGTCGAGAGCGGGAGAGTACGTTTCGATCGAGTCGGAGGCGATCCGGAGCTCGCGCGGCCCATGATCGGCTCCACGTCGGAGGTTGACCGTGCCTTCGAAGGGAATGCCGAATACGACGAGGCGGGCCTCGGGGTAGGGCGGGCGACAGGCGATGAAGCGTGGATCGGCCGGCTTCACGGGGTCACTCGTCGCGGCCGCCGGGACGGGCGCCCCGCGAGCCCACTCAGGGCGAGGCTAAACGACGTCGTCGTCGGAGAGCAGGGTGACGGCGGCCAGCGCGCAGCCCGTCCGCTCCACGCGATGCTCGACGGCGCAGACCTGCATGTCGCGTATCTTCCAGCCCCGCACCTTGAAGGACTCCCGGAGCATGTGCACGATGGCCCGCTCGGCCTCCTCGCGGGTCGCCTTGTCGTGGAACTCCATGATGACGCCGTTCTTCGTCGAGTCGTCGGGGCGGGCCCAGCCCACGGCGGCTGCCACCACCTCGCCCGGCACCTCACTCGTGATGGCCGCGAAGGCGGTGGGCACGATGGCGCCGGGACGCAGCCGGGGGAGGTCCACGATCTCGGTGTCGGGCGGGAGGATCGAGGAGACCTTCACGAGGTTGATATTGCCGATGCCGGCGGCCAACAAGGCGTTGTCGAAGGCATTGAGCTCGGTCGTACCTTCGGCGCTTCCGGACGTCGTTGCTGCCTTGGTCACCGGATTCCATCCCATCGTTCGCTCTGCCCTCCCTCGTGTGGTGAATAGCGCAACTGAAAAACTCTGTTTATGTTAGCGGCTCGGAGTGGGAACGCAAGAGAAAAGTGCCCTTCCGGCGCGATTCGGTGGCCTCGCGGGCGTCGCGCGCCCGCGCCACGAGCGGCTCCGAGGGCCCTCGGCGCCGGCGCGGACGCCGCCGCGACGCCGCCAAAAATCGCTTTCCAGCCCATTTTTTCCTTGCAATGCCAAAAACATGGCCCTACATTCAAAAAATCGGCAGCAAAATTTCGCGCGAGCGAGAGAAGAGCGGAAAGGAGGGAGAGAATGCAAGCACTGGGACGACACCTGCTGCTCGAGCTGTTCGATTGCGACGCAGAAGCGCTCAACAGCCTTGAAACCGTGAAGACGTCGATGGTCGAGGCGGCCAAGCGCGCGCAAGCCACCATCGTGGACGTGGTATTTCACGAGTTCAATCCGTTCGGCATCAGCGGCGTCGTCGTCATCGCCGAGTCGCACCTCGCCATCCACACGTGGCCGGAGTATCGCTACGCCGCCGTCGACGTGTTCTCCTGCGGCGACGTGCTCCAGCCCCAGACGGCCGCCGACTATCTCGTCGAGCAGCTCGGAGCCGCCCGGGCCTCCGTGGTCGAGCTCCAGCGCGGCATCTTCCTCCACTCCGCTCCCATGCCCCACAAGCCGTCCGGGGCGCGGCTGCCCGACCGTCAGGTCACCATCGGCGGATGAGCGGTCCCCCGCAGTACAAGTGGTTCTTCGAGAGCACCACGCCCGTCGAAGGCCACATGCACGCCATCGCCCGCACCATCAGCACGCGGCAGACCAAGTTCCAGTTCATGGAGATCTTCGAGACGCATTCCTACGGCAAGGTGCTCGTGCTCGACGGGCGCATCCAGTCGAGCCAGCACGACGAGTTCATCTATCACGAGATCCTCGTCCAGCCCGGCCTCCTCGCCCACCCCAGGCCCCAGCGAGCCATGGTGATCGGGGGCGGCGAGGGCGCCACCGTGCGCGAGATCCTGCGCCACCCCACCATCACCGACTGCCTGATGGTGGACATCGACGGCGAGGTAGTCGAGGAATGCAAGAAGCATCTGCCCGAGATGCACCAGGGCGCCTTCGAGGACAAGCGGACGCGCGTGCTTCACGAAGACGCCCGCGCCTACTTGGAGAAGACGAAGGAGCGCTTCGATCTCATCGTGGTCGACTTGCCGGAGCCGCTCGAGGAAGGCCCGGCCTGCCTTCTCTTCACCACGGAGTTCTACTCCCTGATCCGGGATCGCCTCACCGACCATGGGGTCATGACCATGCAGGCGGGCATGACCAAGATCAACGAGCTGTTCTTTTTCGGCGCGGTCAACCGGACACTGCGCGAGGTCTTCCCGGTCGTCGCCCCCTACCAGGGCTTCATCTCCTGCTTCGGTACGCCGTGGGGCTTCATCCTCGCCTCCAAGGGCACCGATCCGCGTCAGCAGACGGCGGCGGACATCGACGCGCTCATCGCGGCCCGCGTCGACCCCGACAGCCTCGGCTACTGGAACGGCGCCGCGCACCTGCACTCGTTCAACCTGCCCAAGTTCCTCGCGGCGTCCCTGGCCAAGAACGACCGCATCATCACGGACAAGAACCCTCTCATCGTTTCCTGAGTCGCGGGTTGGCTCCGCGCCGCACCGCCACGCTGGTCCTCGCCTCCGCCTCGCCCCGCCGCCGCGAGCTCCTCGCCCGCCTCGGCACGGCATTCACCGTCCGGGCGAGCCGTGTCCTGGAGATCCATCCGCCCGGAAGGCCCGAGGACGCAATGGCCGCCGTCGCCCTCGACAAGGCCCGCGCCGTGGCGCGCGACTGGACGGCGGGGCCAGCGGTCGTCCTGGGAGCCGACACGGAGGTGGTGCTCGATGGGCGCTATCTCGGCAAGCCCATCGACAGCGCGGATGCCGTCCGCATGCTGCGAGAGCTGCGCGGCCGCACGCACGAGGTGGTCACCGGCGTGGCCTTGGTCGAGGCGCCGTCCGGACGCGAGGAGACGGCCTCGGTAACCACGCGCGTGACCATGACGGCCGCCAGCGAGGAGGAGATCGCGGCCTATGTGGCCACGGGCGAGCCCCTCGACAAGGCGGGGGCCTATGCCGTCCAGGGGGAAGGGCGGCGGCTCGTGGCCCGAGTCGACGGGTGCCTCACGAATGTGATCGGGCTGCCCGTGGCCACCACCCGACGGCTGCTCGAGCGGTGGGGTGTTCTCTAGCGGGCGGCGGGCGCCTCGAGTGCGTGCTGCAGGGGTGCGCCGAGAAGCAGCGACGACCAGCCGAGCCACGGCAGCTTGACGACGGCGGGGAAGGCCGCCCGCTCGCGCGACTGGTTGATGCTGGCCTTGAGCACCTCGTCGGTGACCAGCCCGCGGGGAATGAAGCTCTGGCGCACCCCGTCGAGCCGCGCCCGGAAGTCCGGGAGGGGCCCTGTCACGGATGCCGGCAACACGGACATGAGAGCCTCAGGCGATGCCTCGGTGACGCGATTCACCGCGCGGAGGAGGGCGCGTACGAGGGCGGTGAGCTCTCGCTCGTCGGGCGCGTTGCCTGCGCGAACGAAGAGGGCCGAGTAGACCGTCTCCGCCCCGAGCCAGCGCGCGGCATCCTGCCGCTTGCGGAGATCCACGAGGATCGTGCCCGTCTGATCCTCGACCATCCGGGTGATCAGAGGATCGCCCATCACTCCCGCCGCCATCTCGCCCCGTCCTAGCGCCCCCTCGAGCCCGCGATTGCTGAAGCTCCGGAGGGGCACCTGATGGATCTTGACCCCCGCGTGGATGAGAACGGCATTGAGCATGATGTGCTCGGGCGTGCCCGCACCCGGCAGGCCCACGGGCTGGCCGCGCAGCTCGGCCGGCGTGTGGATGGTGTCCTTGTGTTTCGGCGAGACGAGGATGGCTACGGGCGCCGCCGCGGTCAGGCCGAAGAGGAGCGGCGGGGGCACGCCCACGACGTGACCCTGACGATAGGCAGCGTCCAGCGAAGTGGCAGCCAGATCGGCTTGCCCTCGCGCGAGGGCCTGAGCGGCATCACCCTCGGTGCGCTCGACCTTCAGGACGACGTCGAGGTTCTCCTGGGTGAAGTACCCCTCGGCGCGCGCGACCTGGATCGGCAGATACTCGGGCGAGGTGGGTGGGCCCGCCACCGCGATGGTGATGGCCGCCAGCAGTCCCACGCCAAGTCCCGTCACGGGGCCTCCAATGTCTCGGTGACGCGCCGATGAAGTGGCGATTGCTCCGGCCCTGCTCGGCCTTATCCGAGCGTCACGGCCCGCAGGGCTGGTGGCCGGCACGGAGCGCCTTCCAGATCGCCGTCGGCGCCTTACCCACCCAGCATACCGCTTGGCCAGGCTCCGCACGGGCCATCGCCAATCTCCGCTCGATCCGCCGGCTCGAGCCCCGGCGCCTCGCCGCCCTGTCGCCGCTGGCGATCGGCAGGCTCATCCGTCCCGTTGGCACCTGGCAGCTCAAGGCGAGGAGCCTATTTGCCCTGGTCGCTGTGGCCAAGAGGCATTGTCGCTCGCCCCGGCGGCGAGGGCTGCCCGCTTGCCTTTGATCTCAGGGGGCGGCGACCTCGCGTATGAGCCGGGCGAGGCGCTCGGCGGCGTCCGGGGCCGCCAGCGTGCGCGCTCGGGTCCCCATGGCCGCGAGCTCTGTGCGTCGGGTCAGGAGGCGCGTGAGGAGATCCACGAGGCGCTCAGGCGAGAGTTCTGGCTGGGGGAGGACGACGGCGCCCCCCGCCTTCTCCACGAGCCTGGCGTTGGCCGTCTGCTCGTCGCCGCCAGCTCCCGGCAGGGGCACCAAGACGGCGGGGAGCCCAAGGTTACAGCACTCGTTCACGGTGCCCGCGCCGCTCCGCCCCACGACGAGGGCGGCCGCGGCGTAGACGTCGCGCAGCTCTGAGCCGACGTATGGCCGCAGGGCGTAGCGCGCGCCTAGCCGGGCGGGGAGGATCTGGGCGCGCTCCTGGAGCCAGCGGTGATCGCCGGTCTCGGGGTTGTCTCCGCACTGGTGGAGGATCTGGCAGATCTCGAGGAGCCTCGGCAGGGCTTCGCCCACGACTCGGTTGATTCGATGGGAGCCCTGGGCACCACCCGTCACGTAGACAAGGGGAAGGGCGGCGTCGAAGCCGAAGGCAGCGAGGCCGGCCTCCCGACGCCCGCCCAGGAGCCCGGGGCGGACCGGGTTCCCCGTGACCACGAGGCGATCAGAAGGCAGGCCCCCGCCCGAGCCGGGGAAGGAGAGCGCGATCCTCGTGGCGAAGCGGCCGGCGATGCGGTTGGCGAGGCCCAACACGGCCGTCTGCTCGTGGACCACGAGCGGGACGCCGAGAAGCCGCCCGGCCAGAGCGGGCGGGACGCTGGCGAAGCCGCCCGTGCCGAAGATCACCGCGGGCCTGATCTGCCGCAGGAGCGACCACGACTGCAGGAGGCCCGCGGGCACGTTCACGACCAGGTCGCTGACGTTGCGGCGGTCCCAGTAGCGCCGGAGCTTGCCCGTCCGGATGGGATGGAAGGGGAGACCCGCCTCGGGCGCGCGCCGCGCCTCGATGCCGTCGCGGCTGCCGATCCAGTGGATATCGGCGCCCTCCCGACCAAGGGCCGCCGCCACGGCCAGCCCCGCGCTCGTGTGCCCGCCGGTCCCGCCGCCGGCGATGACGACCCGCACCGCCTAGCGTTGCTCGAGGGCGAGGTCGATCAGCCGCGAAATGAGCTCGGTGTAAGGAACGCCGGAGGCTTCCCAGAGCTTGGGATAGGCGCTCGTCGCGGTGAAGCCGGGCAGCGTGTTGATCTCATTGACGAGCACGCGGCTCTCGCCCTCGATGAAGAAGTCCACGCGCGCGAGCCCGGCGCAGTCCACGGCCCGGAAGGCCTCCACCGCGAGTTCGCGCACGCGCCGGGTGACCTCGGGAGCCAGCGGGGCGGGCACTTTGAAGGTGGTGTGACCCTCGCCGTACTTCGTCTCGTAGTCGTACCACTCGCCCGCGTAGCAGACCTCGCCGGGGACGGAGGCCTGTGGATGGTCGTTACCCAGCACGGCAACCTCGACCTCGCGCCCCTGGACGCCGCGCTCGACGAGAATGCGGCGGTCGTGGCGGGCAGCCAGGGCGATGGCCGCGGGGAGGTCCTCGGCCGCCTTGACTTTGCTGATGCCCACGCTCGATCCGAGGTTCGCGGGTTTCACGAAGCAGGGGAAGCCGAGGGCCTCGCCCACCGCGCGCTCTACGTCCGCGGGCTGGCGCCGCCACTCGTGACGCTTCACGAGCACGTAGTCCACGATGGGCAGCCCATGCGCGCGGAACATGTCCTTCATGGCCGCCTTGTCCATGCCCACCGCCGAGGCGAGCACCCCCGCGCCCACGAAGGGCACGCCGGCCAGCTCGAGCAGCCCCTGAATGGTGCCGTCCTCGCCGCGGGGTCCGTGCAGCATGATCAGCACCACGTCGAGCCGCTGGCGCAGTCCCGGGGGCAGGCTTTCGGAGGATTCCATGCGCTGCAGCGCCGCGGTCCCCGCGGCGTCGGTGGCGCGTCCAGCCAGCGCCTGCTTTACCGAGGCTTCGGCGCCGCCCTCGCCGAGGGCGTGGCGCGCCGCCTCGTCGGCGAGCGCCCGCATGGGATCGCCGCCCACGAGCCAGCGTCCCTCGCGGGTAATGCCGATGGGTACGGGCTCGAAGCGCTCGCGGTCGATGGCGGAGAGAACGGAGGCGGCGCTGGCCAGGGAGACCTCGTGCTCGCCGGACTCGCCGCCGAAGATCACGCCGACGCGGAGCTTCTTCGCCATGCCCTTCTACTCTAAACCGGCCACCCGCTGGGTGTGCAGTCCTTCTGGAGGCTCACCGCTTGCCCTGCTCCTCCCGCCAGCGGCGCCACGCGGCGAGGCGTGCCGCGAGCTCTTTCTCGAGCCCGCGGTCCACCGGACGGTAGTAGATCCGGCCGCGTAGGGCCTCGGGCAAATGCTCCTGGGCGACGCGGGCATCGACGGCGTCGTGGGCGTACTGATAGCCCTTGCCGTAGCCCATGTTCGCCATGAGGCCCGTGGGGGCGTTGCGGAGGTGCAACGGCACCGGCTCGGCCGGCTTGTCCTGGATATCCCGCCGCACCTGGTTCCACGCCGCGTACACGGCGTTCGACTTCGGGGCGAGGGCGAGGTAGCAGGTCGCCTGGGCGAGGGCCAGCTCGCCCTCGGGGGAGCCCAGGAAGTGATACGACTCCTTGGCGTCGAGGGCGAGGCGGAGCGCCTGAGGGTCGGCGTTGCCGATGTCCTCGGAGGCGAAGCGCACGAGCCGGCGAGCCACGTAGAGGACGTCTTCGCCTGCCTCCAGCATGCGGCCGAGCCAGTAGAGCGCGCCGTCGGGATCGGAGTCGCGCAGCGACTTGTGGAGGGCGGAGATGAGGTTGTAGTGCTCCTCGCCCGATTTGTCGTACAGGAGCGCCTTCTTCTGCACGGCCTCACGGATGGCCGTCTCCGTGACCGCGCCTCCGTGCAAGGTCACCGCGAGCTCGAGGATGTTGAGGGCCCCCCGTGCATCTCCGTCCGAGAGGCGGGCGATGAGACGGAGCGCGTCCGGCTCCGCGGCGGCGCCGGAGCCGCCCACGCCTCGCTCCGCGTCGTGGAGCGCGCGCTCGAGGATGTTCACCACGTCGTCCTCGGACAGAGGGTGCAGGGAGTAGACACGGCAACGAGAGAGGAGCGCCGCGTTCACTTCGAAGGACGGGTTTTCCGTGGTGGCGCCGATCAGGATCAGAGTGCCCTTCTCGACGTGGGGTAGGAAAGCGTCCTGCTGGCTCTTGTTGAAACGATGGATCTCGTCCACGAACAGGATGGTTCGCCGGCCGCCGCGCGAGCGGTCGGCCTCGGCCTCCGAGACGACCTGGCGGATCTCTTTGACCCCCGCCATCACCGCCGAGAACGGCACGAAGCGGGCGCCGGCGACCTGGGCCATGAGGGAGGCGAGCGTGGTCTTGCCCGTTCCGGGCGGGCCCCACAGGATCATGGAGTGGAGTCGCCCTTCCTGCAGGGAGCGGCGGAGGACCTTGCCGGGTCCGATCAGATGCTGCTGGCCGACGACCTCGTCGAGGCTCTTGGGGCGCATCCGGTCGGCGAGGGGAGCGGGAGGCGCCGGCCTGGAGGAAACGGGCGGATCGAACAGGTCCACGAGGAAAGTATACGCCGCGGGAGAGGCCCCTCATTGAACCAGAGCCCTCGCCTTGCCGTGACCGGCTCGGCTCGAACGGCGGTCCTCTCCCCTCAGGGGAGAGGGTGTCTGGTCAGGCGAGGGCGACGGGAAGATCGAGGAGCGAGTCGATGCTGGCGGCGACCACCACGCCGCGGCGCTCGAGCTCGGTCGCGTCCGCGCGATAGGCGATGAAAGGGATGCCGCCGGCCTGGGCGGCCACGCCATCGACCCAGGCATCGCCGACCATCACGATGTGCTTGGCGTCGGGCCAGCGCTCGCGCACGACGCGGAGCCCGTCTGGATCGGGCTTGAGGGCGGTGACGTCGTCTCGGGTGACTACGAGATCGAGATGGCGCAGCAGATCGAAGCGCGAGAGCACGAAGTCGGCGACCACGCGGTCGTTATTCGTCCAGATCGCGGTGGCGAAGCCGAGCTGGCGCAGCGCCTCGAGTGCTTCCGCGGCATGGGGCTCGAGCACAGCTTGCTCCATGGCTCGGCGCTCGTGCGCCTGGGGAATGGCGAGAATCTCGGTTTCCAGGTGCGGGGCATGCGCCCGCACGTGGCCGAAGATCTCCGCGCCTGACCACCGCAACTCGCGCACGGGCAGCGCGATACCGCGCTCGCGCACGAAGACTTCCATCTCGCGGCCCACCGCCTTGAGATCGAGAGGGGAGCTGACGAGGGTGTGGTCGAGGTCGAAAACGCAGACGGGCGGGTGCGCCGTCACGGCATCAGGAGCGATGGGCGGTCCCTGGTTCCACGTCCAGCAGGAGGTCGCGCAGGAGCTCGATGCCGCCGCGATCGAGGGTGCGGTCGGCCACGATCAGCTCGACGTCCTTGGGCAGGCTTGGCCGGATGCGTTCGGCGGCCTGCTCCGAGCACACGACCGTGCGCGTGCGCTCCAGCATGCGATCGAGCGACCACGGATCGTCGGTGGAGGCGAGGACAGGCGTGACGTGGAGCAGCCCCGCCGACTGCACGGACCGGAGGAGGTTCTGGCCGCCCGTCGCGGTGGTGCAGACGAGGCCCACGGTGGAACCCTCAGGCAATTCCGTGAGGCGCAGGAGCGTCTTGATGCTGGCCTCGGCGAGGAGGGCGACCACGGGAGGCCCGTCCAGGGGCATGCGGCGCTTCACCTCATGAATGTGAAAGAAGGTGGTGATGACGACGCGATAACTCTTGAGAAAGCCGGGATCGCGCCCGGCCTTGGTCTCGAATTCCTCCACCAGCATGCGATCCACGTGGAGCGGCAGCTCCGCCTCGAGCTCATCGCGGTAGCGCGCCAGCTCGGCGTCGTTGCATTCGACGAGCACGGCCCGCTGTCGGGCCGCCTTGGCCACCTGCCCGGTGGGCCCGCTCGAGGCGAGGGCGGCCACGAACTCGTCCTGGGTGAAGCCCAAGCGACGCGCCCGGGTGAGGCTCTCGCCGACCAGACGGGCCAGGCTGTGGGCCGCGCGCCCCTCTCGCGTGGGCCGGTCGGCTACGAAGGTGCCGCGGCCCTGGTGCCCCTCGACGTAGCCGTCCCGCTCGAGATTGGCGAGAGCACGGCTCACGGTGTT
>DATGCY010000058.1:0-17562 GCA_035311385.1 Candidatus Methylomirabilota bacterium | reverse complement strand
CGGGATCAGCGCGACCGGCGCGCCATCCAGGGTCGCGCTCCATCCGGGGTCCCACGTCTCCAGCAGTCGCAGGTAGGTCGGCCCCGGCGCGCTGATCCTCGCCGTGATTCGATCGGGCGATGGGCGCTCGTAGGTGAGGCTCAGAGTGACACTCGCGGCGGTGTCGGCGGTCGGCCTCGGAGCACCGGCAGGCAGAAGCATCGGATCAGCCAGCTCGTAGTCCGGCTGCGCGAGCAGCTGGTGGATCTGCGCGCTGCTTAGGTACCGGACGTGATCGAGCGTGACGAGCGACGCCCGCGGAAGCGAGTTGGGTACGTCATAGACGTAGGGGTGCGTCCCTATCGTCAGGGGCGCGTCCGGCCGGGGAGTCAAGGTGATGACGGTGCTGACTCCGAAGAACCGCAGTGCCCGTGCGGACAGCTGGGAGCCGTCCAAGAGCTGAAGGTTCAGGGGCCGGAGGTCACCGCTCACCTCTAACAGCGCCCGGTATGGTCGAGCGAGGATGAGGGAGTCGAAGAAGCCCACGTCGTCGATCTCACGGTTGTAGGGCCTCATCACGGAGAGGTCCGTGGCGATGCGCTGCTGGCCGATCTTCTCCTTAACGGTTCGCTCCTCGATCCCGGCGGCGCGAGGGATCAGGTCGGCGACGAGGAAGGCGCGGTCGTGCAAGTATCCGAGGTCCCAGCCGTGCAACGCCAGCGCTGTCGCCAGGGCGACGGCGGGCAACGTCTTATCCTTGGACCTCGCCCACCCAACGGCGAGCTCGACGGCGGCGGCGAGGGCCATCGCGAGCGCGAACGCGGTGAGATAGGTCTGGCGCGCCGGGCTACGAAGGATCGTCACGGGGAGGCGTGGTATCAGAGCGTGCCACACTGGTAGGGCCAGTAGCAGCGCCAGTACGCCGAGGACGGCGAGGAACAGCCACGGCCCCCGCGGGCGCTTGCGAAGGACGATGGTGCGCGCGGCAAGGACCACGCAGGCCGCGATCGGCAAGAGACCGACGTAGTTGACCGTGTCCCAAAAGTACTCGGCCCCCCAATATCCGACGAAGGCCCGAAATGGCAATTTCCTTACCGGCACCGACCACCCGTCCTGCCACGGGAAGACGAACGCGATCAACCGGCGATAGGGAAGCTTTATGTCATTCAGCGGCGCGTCGAGGGCGAGGACGCGCGTGCTGCGCTGGACGAATAGCAGCATGGGGTACAGCGACACCGCTGCCAGCCCGATCCCCAGCAGCATGGCCGCCGCCAGCATCATGCGCTGCCGGCCCCGGCCACGCCAGAGAATGTACAGCCCGGCGGCAAGGAGGGAGTAGATCGGGATCTGGGGGTGGCCGGCCAGAGCCACGCTGCACGATGCGAGGGAGACCGCGAGCAACTTAAGCCATCGGCGCGGGTCCTCGGACGGCGATTGCAGGTTCACCTCCGCCAGCCATAACAGGAGCGGGAGTGCCGGATACGCCTCGAGCAGAGGCAGGTGCCCGGCCATCACGCGTGAGGCGAAGAACCCCGCGGCGGCGAAGGTCCAGCCCCCTGCCGCCGCCGCCACACTCCCCAGGCCGAGGCGGCGGCCGTAGAGATAGGTGAAGACCGCGGCCAGCACCGCGGCCATCTGAACGCCCGCGCCAAACGCGTTCGCGGGCTCCATCAGCAGGAGGGGCAGACGTGTCGGAATCAACGGGAAGTTCTGGAGGTTCGACCAGAACGGGGTGCCGCCCAGCTCCCGCGTGTACCAGCCGGGCAGGGTGTGTAGCGGCCCGAGCAGTGCCTCTTGCGCATACCGGAGGCGTCGAGCGTGGAGGATGGCGAAGTCGGTCCCGTGGAGCGCCCACTCGCTGTCCGGTGGCCAGTAGGTCGCGATCACGGCAAGGACCATCACCGCCACGACGCCGGGACCCCGGAGACGCTCTGGCAAGAGTCGGTCCACCTCTTGACCGGATTCTCCGTGGGGCAAAGTAACGGTCTCGCCTACGCTCTCTTGAGATAGAACGCCGCCTGATCTCCACGCTCGTTCGTGTTGAGGTCGTCGGCGAGGGTGCGATACCGCTGAATCTCCTCGGGGGAAAAGATCGAACCTTCTAGACCTTGGCCGTACGAACCCTTGCCCAACAACGGGATATCACGGAGGTACTGCTCGGATCCCCAGAACTGAAAGTCGGTTGAATCGTACGTGACCTGGACAATGCGCAGCCCGGCCTGTTCCGCAGCACGGGCGAGACTCCGCGGCGAATGCAGAAAGAAATGGCGGGGAGCGTCGAGCTGGACCCATGCGACGGCATACTTCTCCCATGCATACGACGACACGAGCGGCACGCGGACCAGGACGGTTCCGCGTGAGGCGAGTCGCCGCGCGGCGGCCGTCAAGGTGGCCAAGGGATCGGGGAGGTGCTCGAACGAATGATGGAACATGATAACGTCCCACTCTCCCTCGCAGTCGTCCAGCGAGCCCTTCAGAACCCGCAACCCGTCGGCATAGGCAATGCTCTTCTCCAAGAAGAGATCGACGCCCTGAACGTTCCGGAACCCCGCGGCATGGAGCATCCTCAGAAAGGATCCGGAGCCGCAGCCCACATCCAAGATGCGTGAGCGTCGGCTGATCCCAGCGAGGAACACTCCGTTCCCGGGGAAATGCTTGGTCACCGCTCCCCTCAATTCCTCGTTTGGTGATACCCGGTATAGGATCTTGCCCAGAATTCCGCGCCGCCCTACCGCGAAGGTGTCTCGTTGAACCCTTGCCCATCTCCGAAGGGCGCCCCTGCCGCGCCACGGAGGCGGCGCGGCGGCCAGTGAGTAGTACGACGGGGGATAATACCGGGACATATCGGAAGGGAAGACCGCGATCTGGAGACACCCGCACTCGGCACACTGAAAGTAGTCAAACACCTCGCGTAAGCCGAACATCATCTCTTTCGCGACGTAGCTCTGATTGCTCCGTCCATTCCCGCAGATGCGGCACATCATGCCGTCACCATATCGTTGAATGGGGCTCCGCGCGCTTCCAAGCTCGACGAACGGCCATGCGTTGATTCTAAGCCCGCCGGCACGCTCAGGAGCAATTCGCGTGGCGGCGAGGACCAAAGACTCGTAAGCCGGCCGAGCCTTTCCTCCGGACGGCGCGCTGAAGCTTCTGGCCGATTCGCTGGGCGGCTGCTCTCTCACTCGATCGACGAACCGCGAACGGAAGGGATCGGAGACTCAAGCCCGATCCCGGTCACCGCTTCCAATCCAGCCAGTCACAGACCGCACGGCCCATCACCAGCTCGAGGTCGCGGCCCTCGAGCCACGACAGCTCCTCGGTGAACAGCGTGATGCACTGGCGCCACGGGCACGGCATGCGCGTGATGTCCGTGCCCAAGAAGAATCGCGTGGGGCCGAAGGCGTCGAAAAGCCGGTGCAGATTGTCGTGGATGTCCAGAAATGGGTAAACCTGCCCGGAGTAGCTCGGCGCCCCCGTTGCCTTCATCGCGACGTTGGGGTATCGGGCGAGCGCGACCACCTCAGGGAGATTTGCCCACAGATCCGGCTGACTCGCGGTGCCCCCCGATGGCCGACCGAGGTGATCGAGAATCAGCTTCAAGTTCGGATGGCGCCGGGCAACCTCCTCCACCTTCGGAAGGAACCCGGCCGCCATCAACGCGATGGGCAAGCCCGCCCGCTCGGCGGCCGGCCACAGCCAATCGACGGTACCGTCCATCAGCCACGCGCCTTGCTGTGGAGGGGGAAACGTGAAGCGCAGGCCGAGCATCCCCGGGCGCTGCTTCCACGTGTCCACGAGAGCGCGGCTTTCCGGCTTGTCGACCGGGAAGTTGCCGAGGATGACGAACCGATCGGGATGCTGCCGCGCCGCCTCGATGGCCAGCTCGTTCGCATTCGGATCCCACGGCGTGTGCGGCGTGAGTACGGCGGCATCGACACCGGCGGCGTCCATCTCGCTGAGCGCGTCGGCCTTGGTGTACGCGGGGATCTGACGGTGCCAGGGGGTCGTGGGCTTGCCAGCGTTCCAGAGGTGGATCTGAGCGTCGACGATCAGCATGTACAGCTCCTTGGGACGGCGTGGTCAATCTCGGAGCGCAGATCGTAACGAGCGGCTTGCCGCGTCGTCAAGCGCGCTCCGGCGCCGGCACCGGGGGCACCGACGAGCACAGCGCCCGTGCATCTTCAACGCGCTTCAGTCGCGTCATGTCTGGCTCCCTTCTCCCGACGCCGGGAGGTATAGTCGTTCTGGACACCAAGCAGTCGAGCGGCCGTAACAGGAGGGCGACGATGCTAATCCGAACCATGCAGGAATTCGAGTCCCAGGGCCGAATCGTCTCGATCTCGCACGGCAAATCCACCGCCATCCGGCTGCTTACGAAGGCCGATGGCCTCGGCTTCAGCATCTCGGAAGCCCGCGCGGAGAAGGCTGGGCAAGCCGCTCTCTGGTACAAGCATCACTGGGAAGCCAACTACGTGCGCGCCGGCCGCGCGACGCTCGAGGATCGCACGACTGGCCAACGCTGGACCCTCGAGCCCGGGGTGCTCTACTGCGTAGGCCCGAAGGACAAGCACAGCGTCATCCGGGATGACGCACGCCTGCGCATCATCAGCGTGTTCAATCCGCCGCTGGTAGGCAACGAGACCCACGACGCGGACGGCGCCTATCCACCGACGGGCCCGATTCCAGCCGGACGGGAGCGCATGTTCGTGCGGACCCTGGAGGAGGTACGGAAGGCCGGGCGCGTCGTGGAAACGGGTGGGTTCGCGACGTCGGAGCGGTACCTCACCGTCGAGGACGGTCTTGGCTTCTCGTTTCATTCGGTGCGCATCAGGAAGGGCGGCGAGGGCGACCTGTGGTACAAGCACCACTGGGAGGGGAACCTGGTGCTCGACGGCACGTTCGAGGTGACCGATCGGGAAACCGGAAAAGTCCACACGCTCGGGCCGGGGGCCCTCTACGTGGTTGGGCCGAAGGACCGACACCACGTGAGGGCGATCACCGATGTCCATGTGATCAGCGTGTTCGATCCCCCACTCACCGGCACCGAGACGCACGATGCCGATGGCGCGTACCCGCCCACCGGCCCGGTTCCGACGGGACCCTCGCCCTCATTTTGATCTCTCCGCCGGCTGGGAAAGCAAGAGCTCGGAGGTCTGCGGGACCCGTGCCGAAGCCGCCGACAAGGACATCGACCTACTGACTACGAACCTGGACGCTTCGCCCCGGCCAGCACGAAGCCATCCCGCGTAGACTCGGCCGCCCGCTTTTCGACCAGGCTTCTCAGCTTGTCGATGAACTCGGAATACGACGAGCGTGCGATGAGGCTGGTGAACTGCGTGCGATAGTTGCCAATGAGGCTCACGCCGCTGACGTCGAGATCGTAGATCTTCCACCGGTCGCCGCCCGAGCGCACGGTGAGGTAGTCCACCGGGATTTCCTGGCCCTTCCTCGTGACGACCTTCGTCTTGACGTCGGCGTGGTCACCGTCGACGGTGTCGCCGAGAAACTGGAACTTCTCCCGCTCCGCGAGATGGATCCGGGAGAGATAGGTTCGCTGGAACAGTTCGGAGAACAGTCGAACGAACTCAGCGCGTTCGCTGTCGCTTCGCTCGGCCCAGTACTTGTCGAGGGTCCGCCGTCCCATCTCGGTCCAGTCGAACATCTCATCCAGGACCTTGCGCGCGGCAGCCTGCCGTTCGGGAGAGGCCGCCTCGACACTGCCGGCCGCCCCCACGAGGTCATAGACCTTCTCGATGCGATCTTTGATGTACTCGGACGGCGCCCCCGCGTAAGCGCGGGACGAGATATCCGCGAGGATACCCACCACGACGGCCAGCAGGAGCACGATCGCTCGCGGCAAGAGGCGGCCGCGCGTCGTGGCGGTGTGCACGTCCGGCTCCTGCGCGACGATGCCGGATCGGGTGGGAAGCCGATCGGTCCTCATAACGTCACGGTACCACCGTGGATCGAGCCCCGCATCGGATCGAGTCCGCCGTCCGCGATCCGGCGCTTCGGCCATCGCACCAGCCTCGCTTCGGGTCGAGACGTGGGGCGAATCTGCGATGGGTAGCGCGGAGTTATCAAGCCATCATGGCTTCACAGTTCTTGACCTCCGCCACATCACCCCTTCATACGGGCAGCTCACCCTGGCGTCCGAGATCGGAACAGGAGGAGCCCATGCGACAGGCGGCGGCTGGCTCGGTGTTCGAGCTCGTGCTGGGACATGGGCCGCGGTTCGTCCGGGATGCCTGCGGCCCCGTCCTCGTCTTCTACGCGGGATGGAAGCTCGTCGGGCTCGAGGCCGGGATCACCGCCGCGACCGCTCTTGCCGTCGTCGCGTATCTCTGGGAGCGCCGGCAGTCGCGCTCGGGACTCTCCCCTGCCGTCGGCCTGGGCATCGCGTTGATCCAGGCCGTAGCGGGGCTGATCTCCGCGCGTACCCTCTGGTACTTCGCACCCTCGTTGATCGTCAACGCGACCTGCGGCGTAGCCTTCGTCGTCTCGGTGATGATGGGGCAGCCGCTCGCCGCTCTCTTCGCCGCCGAGACCTCGGCGTTTTCCACCGACGTAATGGCCTCCCGCCTCTTTCGCAACGTGTGCTCCCAGATCTCCATGGTGTGGGCGGTCTACCTGCTGGGCGGCAGCCTCGCTCGCCTCGTCGCCCTGCTGCGAGGCAGTGTCGCCTTCTATCTCACCGTCCACTTCCTGACCGGCTTTCCCCTCGCTGCGGCCATCATGGGATGGTCCATGTGGTACGGGGCACGCCGTCTCCTCGGATCGACCCGTTCGCTCACGTAGCGAGTCGGCGGATTGTCGGCGGCCTACCGCCGCTCCTCTTCCCGCCGCATCTCGTGATGCTCCTCGTGCACCGCCGGGTGCCGGTCCTCCCATCGCCGCCCGTACGCGGGCACCCAGTGCGGCGCCGCGTCCGCGTGCCAGTGCTTCCACTCCGCCGGGGGCACGCGATAGTAGTGGATGGGCACAGCGAGGAGGGGGCGCGGAACGTACTCGGGGGCGACGAGCGCCCACGGCCCGTTGTAGCGCGGTGCCA
Source organism: Candidatus Methylomirabilota bacterium (assembly GCA_035311385.1). Classification (GTDB taxonomy): domain Bacteria; phylum Methylomirabilota; class Methylomirabilia; order Rokubacteriales; family CSP1-6; genus AR37. The sequence goes on along the minus strand of DATGCY010000058.1, from coordinate 10,532 downwards.
TGTACCACCCGCCCCGGCGGTAGACGTAGTAGCCGCCGTCGTAGAAGAAGAAGTTCCCGTTCACCGAGGGCGCGTAGCTCACCGGCGTCTCGGGCACTGCCACCAACGGCGGAGGGCTGCCCAGATGGATACCGATGTCCACGCTGACCTGGGCCTGAGTCAGGCCGGCAGAGCCGAGAAACGCCGCCGCGATCAATCCTGCAAGTGTCGATGAGTAGAACATGTACCGACCTCCCCTTGGACCGCACGCTCACTCCGCGCAGGCTCGCGTCCCGAAGACCGTGAGCCTGCCTTCCCTCCTCAGACGCGCTCTGAGCTCCGCCCGTTTACCGGCTAGGAGCCGACCTTCGTGCGCAGCGTCTTGAGCAGCTCGGCGAGCGACGTGCGCTGGATCATCCGGCTGAACTGCATCTTGTAGTTCTCCACGATGCTGACGCCGTCCACCGACACGTCGTAGACCGACCAGCGGTCCCCGGTCTGGTGCAGCCGGTAGGCGACGTCGACCTGGCTGCCTCTGGCCGTCACCAGCCGGGACTGCACGCTAGCGTCCGTGCCCTCCACCGGCTCACCGAGATAGTGGATCGGCTCGCCCGCGTAGACCTCGATCTTGCCCATGTAGGAGAGCGCGATCAGGTTGGTGAACAGGCGCACGAACTCGCTCTGGTCGCCGGGAGACAGCTCGTCGAAGTGCGCGCCCAGAGACCGGCGCGCCATGTCCCGAAAGTCGAAGAGGCTCTCCGCGGCCAGCCGGATCTGCACGCGCCGCTCGTCGAGCGATGCGGCTCTGGCCTTCCCGGTTCCGCTTTCGTCGAAGACCCGCTGGATCGCCGTCTGTACCGTCTCGGTCGGGCTGGCCGCCCACGCCACACTCGCCGAGGCGAGCAGGACGAGGACGGCGGCGAACACCGAACATCTCGAACGTGTCATGGTGACCTCCTCGTGTGATCGGCTCGATGCCGGCTCTTCCCACGCTGCCGACGGGTCGTGAACGCCGTATGTGCCTCGGGTAAAGGAGTGTGAAGCGGAGAACCCGAGGTCAGAGACGGCGCGCCGGCGCGTCTGGCCCGGCCGCCGGATCAGGAATCGAGGTCGACGAGGAGGGCGGCGTGGTCGCTGAGGGCGTGACGAGGCGCGCGGGAACGTCCAGGCGACACCACGCCCCACTCGTGCGTGGCCGAGCGCAGCCGCGGCTGAAGCGCGCGATTGACGAAGGCCTGGTCGATGCGGAAGCCGTTGCCGCCGTTCGGCGAGTACCAGGTGTAGGTGCGCTCGCTCGCCCTGAAGAAGCGAAACGCGTCGATCCATCCCGCGGCCTCGAGGCCTCGTATCCAGCCGTCCTCCTCCGTGTTGAAGGCCGGCACTTCCTCGTCGAGATCGATCAGCCCGGAGTTGGTGTCGCCCATGAGGAGGGCCGGTCCCCGACGCCACGAGTGGGCCATGCCGAGGACGGCGTCGAGGAAGGGAAACTTGCGGCCGGTCACGCGGTTGGGCACGTGCATGGCGCCCAGGGTGAGCGGCGTCGGCCCCGCCACGTGGGCGAGGAGCCAGCGCCCCGCCTCGGCCACGGGCGCCGAGCGAAGCCGCACGCGCGTGAGCGGCCAGCGGGAAGCCACGAGGAGCGAGTTGACGCGGGGCAGCCCAGGAGAGGCGGTGCAGAGCTGATGGCTGAGCCCTCGCTCGCCGAGGGCGCGCGCCAGTTCCACGCTGGGCGCGGTGCCGCGAAATTCCGAGAGCGCCACCACGTCGGGAGACCAGCGGCTGAGCTGATCGGCGATGGCCGCGATGCGCACCCCGCCCCCGGCTCGGATGTTCCAGGCGACGACACGCATGGCGGGGCTACAAGCCGAGCGAGCGGAGGTGCGCCGCCGTGGGCACGCCGTCCCGGTCCCAGCCGCGCAGGTCGTAGTAGCGGTCCAGCATGGCCTCGAGCTCCTCGGGAGGACAGTGCATGCCCGCCGAGGGGCCGTCGGGAATGGGCTCGTGCATCACGCGCCACGGCAGCACGTCGTCCTTGCGCCGCACGCCTTCCCGCGCGTTGAAGAGGCGCTCGAGATTGATCACGCGCTCACCCACGCGTTCGAGCTCCTCCACGCTCATGTCCCAGCCCGTGACCCCGCGCACCATGCGCGCGTAGGGTTCCTCCACGAAGAGGCCGAAGCCGCGCTCGGAGGTGAAGCGGCAGAGCACGAGGGAATCGTCGACGGCGGTGAAGTGCTGGCTCCGCACGGCGAACTCGGGCTTGCCGTCGGGGCTGCGCCGGTCGTAGCCCTGCGCGTACTGTGGCGTGGGGCGCGTGTCGTGATGGCTGCCTCCGCGGGTCGCCGTGGCGTAGCCGATGGACATGCCCTTGAGCGCGCGCGCGGAGTGCGCGGGCAGCTCGAGCCGCTTCACCGCGTAGACGCTCCGCGTTGCCTCGGGATGGAGCGACTCGGCGAGCCGCCACGCGCCCTCCGCGAGCCGGTCGCCGAAGCCTTCTCGCGTCGCCGTCATTTCCACGAGGCGCAGCATGTTGCGCCAGTCCCCCCAGCCGAAAGGCACGCCGACCGCGGCGGGATCGAGCCAGCCACGCTCGAGGGCCTCCGCCACGAAGGCCAGCGTGACGCCCAGGGAGATGGTGTCCATGCCGAGGAGATCGCAGAGGTCGTTGGCCCGCGCCAGGGAGCCCGCGTGCGCGTTGCCCAGCATGGAGCCGAAGGCGAAGATGGTCTCGTATTCCGGCATCTTCGCCTTGATCCCCTGGAGCTCGCCGTCACGGATCTCGTACTGCTTGCCGCAGGCCACCGGGCACTTGAGGCACGTGGTGTCGCGATCGTGATGGTGCGCGTGCATCTCCTCGCCCGAGATCGCCTGTGCCTCCGCGAAGGTCTCCTGGCGGAGATTGTAGGAGCCGAGGGCGCCCAGGGTGTTGATGGGCTTCACGAGGAAAGACGTGCCGTAGGTCGAGAGAGCCTTGGTCCCCGTCTTGAGCGGCTCGCGCTTCTCCTCGAGAAGCGTCTTGAGGAGCGCGGCATCGGCGACCTCGGTCTTGCGTCCGCCCGTCACCACCACGGCCTTGACGCGCTTGGCTCCCAGCACGGCGCCGATGCCGCCGCGGCCCGCCACGCCCTCGCGGTTTTTCCAGTAGGTCGCCATGCAGGCGAAGCGCACCAGGCGCTCACCGGCGGGGCCGATGGCGAGCACGTCCGACTCCGCGCCCTCGATGGCCTGGATGGCGTGCACGGTCTCGCGCGTGGTCTGGCCCCAGAGCGTCGCCGCCGGCCTGAGCTCGGCGCCACTCTCTCCCACCTTCACGTAGACCGGCGCGGGCGCCTGTCCGGTGAGCACGATGACGTCGAAGCCCGTGCGCTTCATGGTGGCGGGCCAACGGCCACCGAAGGTGGAGTCGAAGAAGAGGCCGGTCAGCGGCGATTTCGACGCGACACAGGCGCGGCTGTTCCCCGGCACCGTGGTGTCGGTGATGGGACCCACGGCGAACACCACCACGTTGGCCGGATCGTACGCGTCGACCATGGCCGGCACGTGATCGAGGAGGAGACGCGCGGCGAGGCCGTTGCCGCCCAGGAGCGCCCGCGCCATGTCCTCGGCGAGAGGCTCGATGCGGCTCGTCCCGCGAGCGAGATCGACGAAAAGGACGCGCCCGCCGTAACCCTTCATGGCCATATCTCTCCCTGGCGAAAGTGGCGCCATTGTACTCGCGGGACGGGGCAGGGCGGAAGCGGGAGACGAGCTAGTTGGCGCCGAGGGCCTTCAGGTTCTTCTTGGCGGCGTCGGCCAGCTCCGGCTCCACCGTCTTGGCAGCAAGGAGCTTCCTGTACACGATGATGGCCGAGTCGGGCTGCTTGAGCGCCGAGAAGGACTGTCCCGCACCGAGGAGCGCTCGGCGCGCCGTCGGGAGATCGGGCGCCACATACACCGCGGTCATGTATGCCTCCACCGCCGGCTGATGGCGACCCGCCGCCCGGTAGCCTTCGCCGAGGCGATAGGCGGCCTCGGAGGCGACGGCGGCATCGCCCGCGGCCATGGCGCGCTCGAGCAGGGGCCGCGCCTCGTCCCAGTTGCCGGCGAGCAGGAGCACGCGGGCATGACCGAGAAGCGCCGCCGCCTGATAGTCGGGGAAGTCGTTCGCCACGCGCTTGTACTGCTCGAGCGCCCCCGCGCCGTCGCCTGCCGCTTCCTGGGTGCGGCCGAGCAGGAGCAGGGCGCGCGGCAGCTCGGGGCTACTGGGAGAAGCATCGATGAATTCCTGGAGCCGAGCCCGCGCCTCGGCATGAGCACCCGTACGGTACAGGGCCTCCGCGTAGTCGAGGCGCGTCTCGCGTCCCGTCTTGTAGCTCGGATAGCGCTCGGCGAGGATCTTGAAAGTCTCATTGGCCAGGGGCCACTCGTTGGCCTTCGAGGCAGCCGTGGCCACCTCCGACAGCGCGGCCGGCGCCTCCTCGGACTTGGGGAACTCGCTCGCCACGCGCAACGCGTAGGTGCGCGCGTCCTTCCAGCGTCCCTCCTGGGCGGCCATGGAGGCGGAGGCGGCGAGCACGGGCGGCGTCGTCGCGGGATTGGCAGGCTTCGAGAGGAGGAACTGGGCGAAGGGTTTGAACTCCTCCACCTTCCCCTGGTTCCAGAGCGTGGCGGCGATGCCGTACTCCGCGGCCGCCTCGACGGGTCCCGTGCCGGCGTCGCGCGCCTCCACGAACTCCCGCTCCGCAGCTTCCCACTGCCCACGCTCGAAGGCGATGCGCCCCAGGGCGAGATTCACCGCAGCGCCCTCGCCCTGGGCCCTCGCCGCCTGGAAATCGCGCTCGGCCTCCGAGATCTTTCCCTCTCCCGCTAGCACCACTCCGCGGGCCAACCGCATGCGGCCGATGTAGGGCGACAGTGGCGCGTTGCGGATCAGCTCGTTGAGGTCACCGAGCACGGAGGGACCACGCCCGGCACGGATGGCAAGGATGGCGCGGTTGAGCCGGGCGATCTCCGCGTACTCGCCGTCGGGATAACGCGCGACGAGGTCGTCGAGCCTCTTCTGGGCCGCTGCGAAATCTCCGGCCCGCGCGGACAGGTCGGCGGCGAGCAACAAGGCCGCGGCGGCGCGTGGATCCGTGCGATTGGCGGTGGCGAACCGTGTCCACGTTTCCTGCGCAGCGTCGAGTCGCCCGCGCCGGTACTCCGCCCAGCCCAGGGCCAGCATGACGGAGGGCGCCTCTGGCGAGCTCGGCAAGTCGGAGAGGAAGCGGCTATAGTACCCGGCCGCCTCGTCCCACGCGCGTGCCGCATAGGCGGCCTCGCCGCCGAGCTCGAGGGCCGCGCCACGAATTGCGGGAGGCAACGGCTCCTTGAGCAAATTTCCCACACGGGCGCGGGCCTGGTCCGTCTCGCGGCTTTCCAGATCCATTTGCACCAGGCGCAGGGATGCATACCAACCGAGAGCGGGCGTGCCCGGCCGCGCCGCCACCAAATCGAAGCGGCCCCGTGCCTCCGAGAGATTCCCGGCGTCCCGCTCCACCTCGCCGCCCAACAGCAGCACGTACGAGCGCGTCCCCGGGTCGAGGTTACGGCCGAGGATCTCCTGCTCGAGCGCGCGCGCCTCGTCCGCGCGATGCTTCTCCGTGAGCCAGCGATCCACCGCGAGGAGGGCAGGCTGGCCGAGGGTGCCAACCTTGTCGGCGGCGTCGAGGGCCCGCGCCTCGGTGAGGGCGGCCGCGGGATCGCCCAGATCCAGGAGGGCGAGGACGAGGCCCAGGCGCGCCCAGAGGATCTCCGGCATCTTCGGATAAGCCGACAAGAGACCCCGGTAGGTCTGCACGGCGGCGAGCGGCTCGCCCGCCGCTCGGCTCCACCACGCTTGGCGTAGCAGCGCGGTATCGATGAGGAGCCGGGGGCCCCCGTCGGTGAAGCTCCGGAGCCGGGCGACCGCTTCCTTGTACTCACCGAGCTGGCCCAGCGTGTCGCCCAGCCAGAAGGTCAGCTCGGCGGCGACGGGCACGGGCAGCGTCTGGCCGCGGAAGCGTCCGAGCACCTCGCGCGCCTCCGGGTAGCGGCCGAGGCTGTAGAGGGACACGCCGCGGCCGAGCTGCGCCCAGGGGATGAGGTCGGGCGGCGGCCCGCTCTTGATCAGCGTGTCGAGGACATCGAGGGCGCGCTTGGGCTCGCTGGCGAGCAGCGAGAGCCAGCCGTACTTCAGCGTCGCGTACGGCCCGACGTCAGCGCGCGGGTTGGCCTTCATCACCTCCACCATCATCTGGGCGGCGGGCTCGGGGCGGCGAAGCCGGATCAGCGTCTCGCCCAGCCAGTAGCGCGCCTCGCGCTGCACGCCCTGGTCGTTGCTGCGCTTGACCGCGGTCTCCAGGGCGGTGCGCGCTTCCTCGAGCTCGCCGCGCTGGAAGCTGGCGCGCCCGCATTCCACGAGCTCGGACACCACGCCGAGCACGCTGCCGAGCGGATTGCAGGCGAGGAAGCGCGGCGCGGGAGCGGGCGCCACCGGCTGCTGGCCGAGATCGCTTTCCACGCGCGCTCTGGGCAAGGACGGAATGGGCTCGGGGGAGGGCGGCAGGCTCGTCGACGACACCGCGAGGGCCGGCTTGTCGAGGGCGGGAGTGACGAGGGGCACGGCCGCCACCATCTCGGGCGGGCCCATCTTGAAGGACGGCGGGGCGGCCGCCGCGGCACCGATGGCCACCGCGAGGATCAGGGCGAGGGCGCCGAGGGCCGTCCTCATGACTTTTTCCCCGTGGGCTTGAGATTGGGCGCGATGGCGGCCCGGCGCGTCTTGGCCCATCCCGCGAGCGTCTTGTCCGGGCTGCTCGCGGCGACCTCGTCGTAGAACTTCGCGGCCTGCGTCCACTGCTTCTGCTCCTCACAGGCGAGCCCGCTCCCCGCGAGGGCGCGGTACTTCAGCGCGGGCTCGAGCCCCGGCGCGTCCGCGGCGGCCTGGAACGCGGTGAGAGCCTCAGCGGGACGACGGAGCTTCAGCTCGCTCTCCCCCACGATGAGCATCGCCTCGCCCCGCACGGCATGCTCCGGGCTCTTGGCCGCGGCCCGCCCCAGCGCTGCCGCGTCCTTGAAGTTGTTCTTGGCGAACACCTTCTGCGCCTGCTCCAAGGAGGCGCGGCCCGTGAGCGCGTGATCCGGGAACTCCTTGCGCAGACGGCTCCACGCCGCCTCCATGTCCTTGGGACGATCGAGCCCGGCCGCCATGACCCCGGCATCGTAGAGCGCCTCGGGAGTGGCCGGTTTCCGGTCCATCAGCGCCGCGTACTCCTCCGCGATGTCCTTTTTGTTGCCCGACTTGAGCTGATTCTCGAGCGAGGCGCGGCGGGCGGCCGAGGCGAGCTCGTGATTCGGATAGGTCCGGGCGAAGGCCCGGAGCGCGGCCACACCCTCCTCCGTGTTCCCGGCGGCGATCTTGGCCCGGGCGAGGTAGTAGGCAGCCTCCGGCGCGAGCCGGTTGTCGGGATACGTCTTCGTGAAGCCTTCCAGGAGGGACACGGCCTCGTCGGGATGCTTGGTGTCGATGAGGGCGCGGGCAAGCTGGATGGACGCCGAGGACGCGGTGGGGTGGTCGGGGAACTCCTTGACGAGACGCCGGAAGTCGCTCACCGCGGCGTCGCGACGCTTCAGCTCGAGATCCGTCCAGCCGAGCCCGTAAAGCGCGTCGGGCAGCAATGGCGACGGCGGCTCGGCCGCGATAACGCGGGCGTAGGCCGCGCGCGCGTCGGTGTAGCGCTTGAGCCGGTAGAGCGCCTCGCCCTCCCAGAAGCGCGCCTCTTGCGGCTTGCCGGGGACTGGCGTCATGGCGAGGACTTTCTTGAAAGCCTCGAGCGCCGGCTCCGCCGCCCCCTGAGCGAGCCGCGTCCGGCCGAGAAGGAGTGTGGCATCGCCCACCCGCGGGTCACTCGGAAATTTTTCCAGGAAGCGCTCGAGCATGCGGCGGGAGAGCGGGTAGAGGCGGTCCTCGAAGGCCTTTTCGCCGACGAGGTACACGCGATCGGCCTCATCGAGGGCATGCGCGGGTGGGGCGGGGGCAACGATGGCCACGAGTCCCGCGAGGATCACGATAGGGATCGCGTGGAAACAAGCCATACGGATACCGTCAGGCTACCACGGCCATCGATCACGGCCTACTTAGCGAGGACACGGCGTGGCGAGCCGCATGACCGATCGGCCAGTTAGTGGCGCGCGTCGATGGGCGGCGGCTCGGCGCCGATGGGCAGGACGAACCGGAAGGCCGCGCCTCCTTCGGGCCGATTGAGCGCCCAGATGCGGCCGCCGTGAGCCTCGACGATGGCGCGGCTGATCGCGAGTCCCAATCCCGCCCCGCGAGCCTGGGGCCGCGAGCCTCGGTAGAACTTTTCGAAGATGCGATCCTCCTCGCCCGGGGCCAGGCCGGGGCCCCGATCTCCAACCTCCACGACGGCTTGGCCCTCCTCGGCCCAGGCGTGCACGTCGATCTCCGTGCCCGGCGGCGTGTGCTTGGCCGCGTTCTCGAGCAGGTTGATGAGCACCTGCTCGATCAGCACCTCGTCCATGGGAACGAGCGGGAGGTCCTTCGCCAACTCGGTACGCACGGGCCGATCGCGCAGGGTGAGCTCGAGGCGGGACAGCGCGACGCCCACCACCTCCTCGAGCGCGTGCCATTCCTTGCGCACCTCGACGCCGGCCTCCAGCCGGGTCATTTCCAGCAGATTTTGGACGAGGCGATTGAGCCGCTCAGCTTCCTCGCGGATGGTCTGGAGCAGCTCGCGTTGCACGGCCACGGGCAGCTGGTCCCGGGTCTCGAGCATGGTGCTCGCCGATCCCGTGATGGCGGCCAGCGGCGTACGGAGGTCGTGGGAGACGGAGCTCAGGAGCGAGCTCCGGAGCCGCTCCGTCTCGATCCTGAGCTGCGCGGCCTGGGCCTCCTCGGCGAGCACCGCACGCTCGATGGCGAGCGCGGTCTGATTGGCGAACGTCTCGAGCAGATGCAACTGATCGGGGCTGTCGAAGGCGTGGGGATCTGACGGCTTCACCCCAAGCACGCCCACGGCGCCCCGTGAGCCTACGAGGGGGACGTAAAGCGCGGCCGCCCCGGGCAAGGTCGAGGTGCCGAGTCCCGCTACCTCGCGATGCGCGAAGACCCACTGCGCCACCGCGAGCTCGGAGGTGTCGGGTCGGAGGGTGGCCCCCGCCACGGTGCGCGCGCCGAGCTGCTCGCCGTCGTGGGGTAAGAGGGCGGCCACCTCCGCCGGAAATACCTCGACGATGTGCTGGACGGCGATAGCGAGGAGGGTTTCCACGCTTCGCGAGCTCGCCAGCTCCCGGCTCATGGCATAGAGCGCCGCGGTCCTGCGCTCGCGGTCGCGGGCAGCGTCGGCCTGGGCACGGATGCGCACGGTGAGCCCGCTGATGACGAGCGCGACGATCAGCATCACCGTGAAGGTGACCATGTACTGCGTGTCCGACACCGCGAAGGAGAAGAAGGGCGGGACGAAGAAAAAATCGAAGGTGGCCACGCTCAAGACCGACGCGAACACGGTGGGCCCGCGGCCGCTCCGCGCCGCCACTGCCACCACCCCGAGCAGGTAGACCATGATCAGGTTGGAGAGGCCGAAGTACGGGTACATGAGCCAGGCGATGCCCGTGCAGAGACCGACCACCCCGAGGGCCACCGCGTAGCTCGGCCAGTCGGTCACCACGGGGCGATGGCGCACGGGTCGAGCAACTACCGCCTCCTTCTCGCCGCTGACCACGTAGATGTCGATCTCGCCGCTGCCCCGCACGAGCGCATCCACGATGGAGCCCAGGAGGATGCGCTTCCACAGAGAGCGGGCCGGCTTGCCGATGACGACCTTGCTGACGTTGCGGGCCCGAGCGTAGGCGAGGATTTCGTCGCTCATGGTGGGTCCGGAGAGGGTCACCGTCTCCGCGCCCAGCTGCTCGGCGAGCCGGAGCGTCTGCACGGCGCGGTCGCGGTCGGCCTGGGGGAGCCGGGCGCTGGCCGGCGTCTCCACGTAGGCGACGATCCATTCCGCGCCCAGGCGCGTGGCGAGGCGGCGGCCCGCGCGGACGAGCTGCGTCGCCTGGGGGCTCGAGCTGACGCAGACGAGGACGCGCTCGGCCACCGGCCACGTCTTGGCGATGGCGTGGTCGCGCATGTACGCCTGCATCTGCGCGTCGACGCGATCGGCGGTGCGGCGAAGGGCGAGCTCGCGCAGGGCGATGAGGTTGCCCTTGCGGAAGAAGTTGTGGATCGCCTCCCGCGCCTGCTGGGGGACGTAGACCTTGCCATCCTGGAGACGCTGGATCAGGTCGTCGGGGGGAATGTCGACCAGCTCGATCTCGTCGGCGCGCTCGACCACGGAGTCGGGCACCGTCTCCCGCACCACCACCCCGGTGATCTTGGCCACGATGTCGTTGAGGCTCTCCAGGTGCTGGACGTTCAGCGCCGTGTAGACGTTGATGCCCACGTCGAGGAGCTCCATGACATCCTGCCAGCGCTTGGCATGCCGCGAGCCCGTCGCATTGCTGTGGGCGAGCTCGTCCACGATCATCACGCTGGGATG
>DATGCY010000057.1:0-4515 GCA_035311385.1 Candidatus Methylomirabilota bacterium | reverse complement strand
TCCGATTCGGCGCCTTTCTCATGCTCCATCCGCCTGAAGAGCAGTTCGCCATCGCCCGCCGTGTCGACGAGCTCGGTTACGACTCATTGTGGACCGGAGATCACGTGTCCTTCCACGGGCCGATCTACGAGTCGCTGACCCTACTCTCGTCCTACATCGGCATCACCAAGCGCGCACGTCTCGGCGTGGGTGTGTACCTTCTTGCCCTGCGGCATCCGACCATCGCGGCCAAGATCACCTCCACCCTCGACGCGCTCTCCGGGGGCCGGCTGATCTTCGGAGTCGGGGTGGGCGGTGAGAACCCGAAAGAGTTCGAAGCCTCGGGCTCCCCGCACAGCGAGCGCGGGGCGCGGGTGAGCGAGGGCATCGACGTCGTGCGCACGCTCTGGCGCGACTCGCCCGCCACCTTCAAGGGCCGCTTCACCCAGTTCGAGGGCGTGAGCATCGATCCCAAGCCCGCGCAGAAGCCCGCCCCGCCCATCTGGGTCGGCGGCCGCTCCGACGCCGCCCTCGCGCGCGCCGGACGCCAGGGCGACGGCTGGATCTCCTACGTCGTCCAGCCGGAGCGCTACCAGCAGAGCCTCGGCAAGATCGAGACGGCGGCGGCCGCGGCGGGGCGCTCGCTCGACGGCTTCGTGAAGGCGCATCTCACCTTCATCACGGTGGGCCGCGACTACGAGAGCGCCGAGCGAGTGTGGGTAGCACGCCTCTCCCAGCGCTACGCCCAGGATTTCGGCCCCCTCGCCCGGAAGTACGGCATCATCGGCACGCCCGCCCAGTGCGCGGAGCAGCTTCAGCGCTTCATTGAGGCCGGCTGCACGTACTTCGTTCTCGACGCCATCTGCGACGCCGCCGACGAAGCCGAGCAGCTCGAGCGATTCGCGGCAGAGCTCTTTCCCAAGTTCCGGAGCGCGTAGGTGGCCGCCCCCTCACCCTACCGAAAGGCTCCCTCTCCCTTCCACGGAGAGGGCCGGGGTGAGGGTCTGTAGTTGGCGCAGAAACCGAGGGAGTGCCGCGCGGAGGTGACGGCCATCCATTGGCCGCGCCCCGAGGTCATCGAGGTGGATCTCCAGATGGTCGAGCCGCCCGAGCTCGACTTCGACGCGGGGCAGTGGATCTCCGTACCCTTCGACTCCAAGGTGGTGCGGGCGTGGACCATCCTCTCCACGCCCGCGCGGAAGCGATCGATCACGCTGTCCGTGGATGTGACCCCCGGCGGCATCGGTTCGCAATGGCTCCGCGCCCTCAAGGTTGGCGACCCCGTCTCGTTCAAGGGGCCCACGGGCGGCTTCGTCTTCAACCGCGCCGACCCGCGCCGCGCGGTGTTCGTCGCCGAGGAGATCGGCATCGTGGCCGTGCGCGCGATCCTCGCCCACCTCTACGAGACGGGCTACGGGCGGCCGACCATCCTCATCAGCTGGGGGCGGGATCCCTCGTGGCTCCTCTACGACGCCGAGTTCCGCTCGCTCGCCCGGCGCTATCCCGGCTTCACCTACGTGGCGACGGTGCGCGAGGCCCCCGCGGCATGGCGGGGCGAGACGGGCGAGGTGGCGGGGGTCGTCGACCGGCTCGTCCACAGCGTGGACAGGCTCGTAGTCTATGTGTGCGGAGGGGCCGACGCCGTCAATGCCGTGCGCGACGTGCTGGTGAAGAAGGGCATGGACCGCAAGAGCGTCAAGTGGGAGAAGTTCTGGTAGGCATGTCGTCGCGGCTCTATCATCTGCAGGTCAACGTAGGGTCGCCCGGCACGGCGCTGCCCTTCTACCGGGACCTTTTCCGCTATCTCGAGTGGCGCCCGATCCACGACGAGGGTGACGTGGCCGCGTTCTCCGACGGCGGCGTGAACATCTGGCTCATCCCCACGGCGGCGCGTTTCGGTGGCCGCGGCTTCCATCGCAAGGGGACGGGGCTGAATCACCTCGCCTTCCGCGTCGACGCGCGCGAGGAGGTGGATCGGTTCCACGAGCGGTTCATGGTGCCGCGAGGCCTCGCGCCGCTCTACGGCACGCCGCGCGAGTTCCCCGAGTATGCCCCGGGCTACTACGCGGTGTTTTTCGAGGACCCGGATCGGATCAAGCTCGAGGTCGTCCACGTGCCGCCGCGGGCGGGCTGAGCCCACCATCATGGACAGTGCCGACTCCTTGACCGCGAAGCGGGACGCCCTCGTGGGCCGCCTGCTCGAGTCCGCTCTCAACACCATGGAGATCTGCTGCGTCTACCTGGGGGACCGGCTCGGGCTCTATCGCGCGCTTTGCGATCGGGGTCCGCTCACCTCCGGCGAGCTCGCGGCGGCCGCGGGCATCCACGAGCGCTACGCGCGCGAGTGGCTGGAGCAGCAGGCGGTGACGGGCATCCTCGAGACCGATCCCGCCGTGGAGGCCACCGAGCGGCGGTACACGCTCTCCGCGGAGCATGCCGAGGTGCTCCTCGATCCCGACAGCCTGAGCTGGTTCACGCCCGTCGTTCAGCTCGTGGTCGGGCTCACCAGGCCGCTCCCCGCGCTGCTCCAAGCCTTCCGCACGGGCGAGGGGATCGCTTGGAGCGACTTCGGCCGCGATCCCCGAGAAGGGCAGGCGGGACAGAATCGCCCCGCCTTTCTCACGCTCCTCGGCCGGGAGTGGTTGCCCGGCATCCCGGACGTGCACGCGCGCCTCTCCGCGGACCCGCCCGCGCGGGTGGCGGACGTGGCGTGCGGCGCGGGGTGGTCGAGCATCGGCATCGCGCGCGCCTATCCCAAGGCGCGTGTCGACGGCTTCGACCTCGACGAGGCCTCCGTGGCACTGGCCCGTGCCAACGTGGCGGAGGCGAGCCTCGCCGACCGCGTGGACATCGCCGTGCGCGACGCCGGAGACTCCACGCTGGCCGGCCGCTACGATCTCGTGACGATCTTCGAAGCGCTTCACGACATGTCGCAACCGGTGGAGGTGCTGCGCCGGGCGCGCGGCCTCCTCGTCGAGGGCGGGTCGGTGATCGTCGTCGACGAGCGGGTGGCGGAGACTTTCACCGCGCCGGGCGACACCATCGAGCGCCTGATGTACGGCTTCAGCGTGCTCTGCTGCCTGCCCGCGGGCCTCGCCGACCAGCCATCCGCGGCCACGGGCACGGTGATGCGCCCGGGCACTCTGCGCCGCTACGCGCTCGAGGCGGGCTTCCGCGACGTGGAAATCTTGCCCATCAGCAGCGACCTCTTCCGGTTCTATCGGCTCCGCGTGGGAAGCTGAGGGATGCCATGGCCGACCTGAGCGGCGGACATCTGGTCGCGCGCACGCTGAAGCAGGCGGGCGTGGGGCACCTCTTCACCCTCTGTGGCGGCCACATCCTCCCCATTTACGACGGCTGCCTCACCGAGGGGGTAGAGGTGATCGACGTGCGCCACGAGCAGGCGGCGGCCCACGCGGGCGACGCCTACGCGCGGCTCACCCGCAACATCGGTGTGGCCGCGGTGACGGCGGGGCCCGGGGTGACCGACGCGGTGACGGGCGTGGCCAACGCGTACTCGGCGCGGAGCCCGCTCCTCTTGATCGGCGGCGCGGCGCCGCTCGGGCTGCGCGGCCTCGGCTCGCTGCAGGAAGTGGAGCAGGTCGACCTGCTCCGCCCCATCACCAAGGGCTCGTGGACGGTGTCGGAGACGCGGCAGATCCCCGAGGTCCTGACCACAGCCATCCGCACCGCGCTCACCGGCCGGCCGGGCCCAGTTTTCGTGGAGATTCCTGTGGATCTCTTGATGACCATGATCGAGGACCGGCTCGCCTCCATCCCTACCGGCTACGTGCATCGCCGCGCGTCGGCGCCCGATGCGGAATCCATCGAGGTTGTCGCTCGCCTCCTCGGCGGCGCCGAGCGGCCCGTGCTCATGGCAGGCAGCGGCGTCTACTGGGACGACGCGGCTGCCGATCTGACCGCCTTCGCGGAGGCCACCGGCCTGCCCGTGTTCATGAATGGTGCCGGGCGCGGCTGCCTCCCTAGCCGCCACCCCCTCGCGTACTCGCAGGCCCGCAGCTTCGCCCTCGGCCAGGCCGACGTGGTACTGGTACTGGGCACGCCGCTCGACTTCCGACTCGGCTACGGGCGGCCGCCGTCGTTCGCCGACCATGCGCGCGTCGTCATGGTCGACTGCGATCCCGTGGAGCTCGGACGGAACCGGCCCCTCGAACTCGGTCTCACCTCGCACATCGGTCTCACCCTCCGCGCGGTCACCGCCGCCCTTCGCCGCGACCTGCCTGACCGCTTCGAGCGGTGGCGCAGGGTGCTGAGCACGAAGGAGACGGAGAGCCAGGCGCGGCTGCGCGAGGAGCGGCTCTCCGACAGCGTGCCCATCAGCCACTATCGCCTCGGCCACGAGCTGGCCGCGGTGGTCGACGAGCGCACGACCGTGGTGGGCGACGGCGGCGACGTGGTCGGGTGCGCGGCGAAGATCGTGGGCCTCCAACGCCCGGGGCAGTGGCTCGATCCCGGCCCCTTCGGCTGCCTCGGCGTGGGGCCGTCCTTCGCCATCGCGGCCAAGCTGCTCCGCCC
>DATGCY010000056.1:0-4275 GCA_035311385.1 Candidatus Methylomirabilota bacterium | reverse complement strand
GAACCGCGATCTCGTGGTCATCGAGGGCAGCCTAGGCGCCATCCTCGATCCCTCGGCAAGTCCCGAGGGCCTCACCGCCAAGCTTGGGATCGATGCCACACGCAAGTTCGGCGAGGGCGGCGCGGAAAAGCTCGTGATGTCCGAGGCACCCATGGCCTGGGCACGCCAGCTCGCCGACAAGCTCAGCCAACCAACGTAATCACACGAGGCGGGCGGGGCCTGTCGTCGGGGGGCGCTCCCGCGCCGCCGCTCCGTCACCCACTCGCCTGAATCGCAGCCCTGCAGGCTGCGCGCAGGGTTCGGGATCCCACTCTGCGTCGTCGCGGGAGCACCCCTCGGCGCCACCCACCCGATAGCACGTATGCCGGTGGGACCAGGATGCGATTCGTGCAGTCGGGCGGGTGGCGTCGGGGGTTGGGTGCGCTCCCCAGACCCGTATCTTCTGCGTGTAGTCGAAGCGGAAAACCAAGCTCTCGTGGCACGCGAGAGTGCCCAGGCGGAATGCGACTCAGCGTGGTCTGGGGAGCGCACCCCGCCCCCGACGACAGGCCCCGCCCGCCTCGCGTCCCAGACCCCGGGACTCCAGAGAGTGACTACGTTTCGACGACCACCAGCTTCTCGTGGATGCCGCTGAGGATCTCGCCCACGGCGGCGGAGGCCCACAGGTCGAAGAAGGGGCCAGCCTGAAGAGCGGCGAACTCACGCATGCCGCGGTCGCGCGCTTGGTCGGCCGTCTCGCCGGGACGCGACGCTTGCTGATGGCCACGGATGCGGTCCTTGTTGTAGATGGCCGGATATTCGTGATACCGGTGCAGCTCCTTGAAGTCCTTCGTGTAGAACACCGCCACCGGCAGCGACGCCCACGCCGCGCCGTTCTTCTCGTTGAGGAATTCCAGCATCAGGTCGTAGTTCGCGTCGGGGGCGGCGGCCGGATCGGGCGTGCGGGTGCCTAGCACCTTCTTGCCGTCGCGATTGAAAATGCGCATCTCGAGCCCGCCCGCCTCCGCGAGCCTTGCGAGGACGGGCAGGTCGCGCCGGCAGTCCGACGACCAGTCCTCGGAGATCACGAGGATCTTCGCGGGCCCGCCCGGCTGGGCAGCCAGCCACTTGATGGCGGCGACCTGCTCGTCGCCCAGCCGCGCCTTCGCGTAGCGTTCTCTGAAGACCGCGCTGTTGTCCTTGCGGGGCGCGCCCTTGCCCCCGCCGTCCGGATAGTAGCTGCCAAAGCCCTCGCGGGCGAGGTTCTCCTGGCTACCCGTGTACTTCATGTATTCGTCGAAGGTCATGCCCTTGGCGAAGCGTTCCGGCGTGACAGCGCTCTTGGCCATGGTCTTCTCTCCTATCCCTTGTAGTTTTCGTCGGGGCGCTTCATCTCGAAGATGTCATGGATATGCGCGTACTGGTGGCCGGCCAGGCGCCCCACCGGCTGCAGGCGGTGGACGTCGATGCGCCCAGTCTTCGCATCGTAGACATCGTCGCGCACGTGGAAGTAGACGATCTCACCGAACACCACACTGTGCGGCCCACGTCCCACCGGCACGATCTGAGCCACCCGGCACTCCATGCTGATGGGCGCGGTGAGAAGCCGCGGCGCCCGCACGAGCACGCCAGGGGCGACCGCGAGCCCGGCGAGAGCGAACTCGTCCACTTCAGGCGGATACTCGCCCGAGGTGGCATTCATGGCCTCGGCGTGGAGGTCGTCCACCACGTTCACCACAAAGTCGCCCGTGTGCTCGAGGTTGCGCACGGTGTCCTTTCGCCCGTTCACGCGGCGTCCGGAGGAGAAGGCGATGGTGGGCGGGTCGTTGCACACGCCCATGAAGAAGCTGAAGGGCGCAAGGTTGGGCACGCCGTCGGCCGCCACTGTGGAGACCCAGGCGATGGGGCGCGGCACGACGCAGCCAATGAGGAGCTTGTACGAGGCGGTGACGCCGATGACGTGGGGATCCAGCTCCATGGAGGTCTCCGTTTGAGTCGGGGAAGGCTACCTGGCGAAGTGATCCCGCGCCAGCGGCGGACGCACGTCGGTGCCCGAGAAGAGGAGCTGCACGATGATCTCCACCGAGGCATTGCCGCCGAGGCCGCGGCAGCCGATGGCCGCGCGAGTAGGCTTGCCCCGCTCCCCGTAAATCGCCACCAGGAGGTCGGCGGCGCCGTTGATCACGCGCGGCTGATCGTTGAAGCCGGGGGCGGAGTTCACGAAACCCGTCATGTGCACGATCTGGTCCACGCGATCGAGGTCGCCGAGGGCATGTTTGACGGCGGCCAGGGTGGTTAGGGCCGCGTAGCGCGCCGCCTCGTAGCCCTGCTCCGGCGTCAGATTCTCGCCCACCACGCCCGGAAGATAGGGCTTGCCGTCCTTGATGGGCACCGTGCCGGAGAGAAAGAGCATGCCCTGCACGGGGAAGTGCGAGATGTAGTGGGCGCCCGAGGCGTTGGTGCGGTACAGGTCCTCGAGGTTGGGCACGGTCAGCCCCATCTCCTTGAGCTTGGCTTCCACCTTCATCTGATCCTCCAGTCGGAGCTCTGCGTGAGATGCCGCGCTGCATCCTGCCAGATAGCCCGGGATGGGTCAAACCAACCCGCGCCCGACAGGATTGACGGACACCCGGGCGCCCGGATAGTATCTGGCCCACGAGTCGTTGGCCTTGGGCCCCTTCACGGAGGTGGACGACATGACCTGGGAAGCGCCGGATTTCGTCGAGGTCAAGATGGACGCGGAGATCAACTCCTACCAGGATGACTTCGACCGGGAGCAGGACGACCGCTTCTAGCGCGCGGCCGTCCAATCGGCAAGGGACAGCCCCCCGTTCGGCCGCGAGCCGGGCCGGGGGCTGTCGCTTCTCCGGCGGATAGAGAGTGCTCATCCGGGTCCTGGGCTCTGCGGCCGGCGGCGGCTTTCCGCAGTGGAACTGCGGCTGCCCGAACTGTCGCGGCCTCCGCGCGGGAACCATCCAGGCAAAGGCGAGGCGCCAGGAATCCGTGGCGGTGAGCAGCGACGGCCGGAGCTGGCTCCTTCTCAATGCCTCTCCGGAAATCCGCGAGCAGATCGAGAGCTTCCCGGGGCTTCACCCGCAGGCGCCGCGCCACTCCCCCATTCGTGGCATCGTGCTGACCAACGGCGATCTGGACCACACCCTCGGTCTCCTCTCGCTGCGTGAGTCCTATCCGCTCGTGCTCCACGCCACCGATCGCGTACGCGCGGGCTTCGTCGAGCACAATGTGCTCTACCGCACGCTCCAGCGATTCCCCAGCCAGGTCACCTGGCGCGCGCTCGCGCTGGGCGCCGAGGAGGAGGTGCCGGAGACCGGGCTCGCCATCGAGGCCGTTCCCGTGCCGGGTAAGCCGCCCATCCATCTCGAGAGCGGACCCGACGGGCGGCGCGCGCCAGACCCGGAGGACAACATCGGCCTCCGCATACGCGAGACGGCCACAGGGCGGCGCCTCGCCTACTTCCCCGCCGCAGGGGCGCTGACGCCCATGGTCGGCAAGGCCCTAGAAGACGCCGACGGCGTATTCTTTGACGGCACCTTCTGGTCCGCTGACGAATTGCCCGCGCAGGGCCTGGGGACGAAACGCGCGGAGGACATGGCGCACCTACCCGTCGGTGGCGACGGGGGCAGTCTCGCCGCCCTCCGCGGCCTGCGGGCATCCCGTCGCATCTACATCCACGTAAACAACACGAACCCGCTCCTGCGCGAGGACTCTGCGGAGCGCGGCCAGGCCGAGGTCGCGGGCTGGGAGATCGCCTGGGACGGCATGGAGGTGAGGCTGTGAGCGCCGCGCCGCCGCGGCCGCCCCTGTCGCGCGACGACTTCATCGCGTGGGTGCGCCGAGAGGGCGAGGCGCGGTATCACGACCATCATCGCTATCACGCCCTCATGCACGAGGGAAAGCTGACGCGGATCCAGCTCCAGCAGTGGGTGCTGAACCGCTACTACTACCAGACGCGCATCCCCATCAAGGATGCCATCATCCTCTCCAAGTCGGAGGACCCCGCCTTCCGCCGCATGTGGATCCGGCGCATCCGCGACCACGATGGCGACGAGGCGGGGGAAGCCGGGCTCGATCTCTGGCTGCGCCTGGCCGACGGTGTGGGGCTCGACCGGCAAGAGGTGGAGAGCTGCCGCTCCGTACTTCCCGGCGTGCGCTTCGCGTGCGACGCCTACGTGGAGCTGGTGCGCGAGCGCACGCTGGTGGAGGCCGTCGCCTCCTCCCTCACGGAGTTCTTCGCGCCCGATCTCATGTCCAAGCGCGTGCTCGCCTGGGAGCAGC
>DATGCY010000055.1:0-2260 GCA_035311385.1 Candidatus Methylomirabilota bacterium | reverse complement strand
AAGATGCGGAACGCCTCGCCCGGGACAAGGGAGCGCGCGGCCACCTGTCCCGCCGCCACGCGGCCGGCCACGGCGAGGCGCGCGGGAGCAGACGCGGAGGCCGTCCTCGTGTCCGCGCTGCGCAGCGCATAGCCATCCATGGACGAGTTTGGCCATGGAGGAAGGTCGAGGTTCGCCACCGCCGGTTCCGCGAGCACGCGATGGAGGGCTCGACCGAGCGGCACCTGCTCGTCGCCCAGCACGCCGATGCGGGAGAGAATGCGCTCGAGCGCTTCTTCGACGGAAATCACGCCGGTATTGTACCCTCTCCCGCCCAAGACAGGCGGAGGAGGCGGCTCGTCAGCGAGGCTGACGCAGGAGCGGCTGGTACTTGGCGAGGAAGCGCTGACGGCTCAGGGCGAAGAGGGCGAAGAAGCCGGCGGTGATCAGGATCTCGCGGATCCCCAACGGGAAGCGTATGTCCTTGTCGAGGGACGGGAAGACGATGAGGATGCGCTCTACGAAGATGGCGATCCAGCCCATGAAGAGGATCACCGTGAAGACCTTGTGACGCGTGGGCGGACGCCCCGTCAGCCGCTTGAGCAAGTACGAGAAGGGAATGAGCCAGCCCACGATGAAGATGGCCCACGCGATCTGCCCCCACGGCGGATTGAAGAAGCGGCTCAGGAAGAAGCGCGTCTCGATCGGGATGTTGCCGTACCAGATGACCAGGTACTGCGAGAAGAAGAAGTACATCCAGAAGACGCTCATGGCGAAAGTGAGCTTGGCCATGTCCTGGATCCCCGATGGCGAGATCTGGGTCACCCCGCGGGCGTTGGCGCGGATGGCGAGGAAGGTGACGAGGCCGAAGCCGGGATACATCGAGGTGACCACGTAGTAGCCACCGAGGAGACCGCTGTACCACACCGGGTCGAGCGACATCAGGAGGTCGAAGCCCCAGAGGGAGAGCACGACCACGTAGAGGATGAGGAGGATGGTGGCGAGCTTGTTCCGGCGCGCGAGGGCCTCCGGGGTCGCCGCCTCCGGTCCGCCCTCCGCGAACACCGCCTTCGCGAAGACGTTGGCGATCCAGTAGAGGACGAGGCTGCCCAGGGCGATGCGGAGCGACATGAAGGGCACGTTGAGCCAGATCACCTTCTTCGGCAGCGGGTGCGTCACCCACGGATAGAGGGTGGTCCGCCCGAAGAAGAGGATCACGAAGCCCACGAGGGACACCGGGAGGAAGCCCGAGGTGGTCAGGGCCACCCGCTTGACGCTGGGCGACCAGCGCGCCTCCGTCATCTGCATCATGCCAGCGAGCGCGGGACCGGTGATGGCGAAGCTTGACCAGAAAAGCAGGTTGACGAGGTAGATGCCCCAGGTGCCGCGCGGATCGGCGCTCAGGACTCCCCACAGGAAGGCGACGGCGCCGAGGGCGGCGAGAATCCAGAGGAGGCTAGTGCGGCCGCCTGCGCTCTGGTCCATGGTGGCGGCGGTCATCACTTGGCAGCCAGGGTGCGGAGGTAGTTGACCACGTCCCAGCGCTCCTCCGCGGAGAGCGATTCGCCGTAGGAGGGCATCACCGCGCCGCCTACCGAGAGATAGCTCTGCCAGTACCCATCGGTGCGCGCCTTCTGCAGCTCGGGATTGGTCAGGTCGGCCGCCGGAACGAACTTGGCGGCGACGAGGCCATTACCTTTCCCGGAGGCCCCGTGGCACGGCGTGCAGTACACGGTGAAGAGGTTCTCGCCCTTCCGGATCGACTCCGGCGTGGCCGGCACCGGGTTCTTGCGCAGCGCCGCCGCCTCGCGCTGGTCCTTTGGGTAGTAGAGCTGACTTCCCGTGCGCGGCAGGCTTCCCGGGGCCATGGCGAAGTTCATCTCGCCGGGTTTCACCACCTGGCTCTGGATCATGTCGTGGTTCCAGCGGTATACGAGGGCCGTCAACTGCACGCCCCCGATGCCGGCGACGAGGAGCAGAACGAGGACGAAGACGTACTTCATCATCGCCGCACTTCCTCTGCGCCAGCGGTGGTGAGCAGCGCCCGCACCTGCTCCGCCGTCTCCGGCGGACAGTCCACCGCGACGCCGAAGCGATCCAGGGTGAAGCGGGGATCGTAGGTGGGCGACGGCTTCGTCTGGGGCAGCCGGCCCAGCAGGAGCATGGCGACCAGGGTGGCGAGGCCGCCGAAGAGGATGGTCAGCTCGAAGGCGATGATGATGAAGGGGGGAAAGGACACGGGCGCCTTGCCTCCCGTGACGAGCTCCCACTTGAGCGACGA
>DATGCY010000054.1:0-3498 GCA_035311385.1 Candidatus Methylomirabilota bacterium | reverse complement strand
CCTGCTTCTCCGTGAGATATCCCTTCTCCATGCACTCCATCACCCACCCGCACACCCAGCCGAACTCGTTCACGTCGAGGCACGCGCGGTCGAGGCGCGTATTGAGCCAGGTGATGGCTTCCTTGTCGGTGAGACCGATCTGCCAGCCCGCCCCCGACCAGCCCTCGTATTCCGGCTCGTCGACCAGCTCGCCCGCCTTCGGTCCCTTGCCGATGACCTGGATATGGCAGTGGTGCATGCCGCAGGCGTTGCACTGATGCCCGCGATGATCGAAGCCCGCGCGGAGCTTGGCGGGTTCCCACGTGGTCATGTCCACCGTGGTGAGGTTCGTCGTGTAGTTCTTGATGGGCAACACGCCCAGCTTGTACAGGTTGCTCACCCCCGGCAGGGTCCCGAACCGGTAGAGGGTGGAGCTCGCGGGGTCCGTCTTGAGATCGTGGGCGATGTCGTCGGCAGCCTGCACGAGCCCACGCGGGTCGTGCGGCCGGAGGGACTTGGTCCCCCGCACGATGCACACCGCCTTGAGCTTCTTCTTGCCCATCACCGCCCCGCAGCCGTTCTTGGAGGCGACGTGGCCATAGTCGCCCTGGATGGCCGCGAAGCGGACGAGGTTCTCCCCCGCGGGACCGATGGAGTAAACGGAAAGGCGGTGGCCGGACAGCCCGTGCTCCTTCTCCAGGGCCTCCTGTGTCTCCCAGGTGTCCTTGCCCTTGAGATGCGCGGCGGAACGGATCTCCACCGTGTCGTCGTTGATGTAGAGGTACGACAGCGCCTTGGCCTGTCCCTGGACCACGATGGCGTCGTAGCCCGAGTACTTGAGCGCGGCCCCGAAGAAGCCATTGGCCTGCGTGGAGGTGGCGCCGTCGGTTTGCGCGCCGCGCGTGATGACGGACAGGCCGCCCGTGCCCCATACGGGCAATCCGGCCAGCGGGCCGGTGGCGAGAATGAGCCGGTTGTCGGGGTGATCCCAGTGGACCTTTGGACCGACCTCCTCGTAGAGGATCTTGGCCCCGAGGCCGACTCCGCCCAGATAGTCGCGCATGTGCTCAGCCCAGGGCTGGGTCCAGATCTTTCCCGTAGTCAGGTTCACGCGCAGGAGCTTGCCCGCGTAGCCGGGCACGGGCGTGGACGCCGCCGTGGTCTTCTGCTTCGGTCGGGCCGCGGTCGCGGTGGGGCTCATTGGACCATCACCTGATGGGGCAGCTGGGGTGAATGGGAAGCCCGCCCGAGATTCGTCACGGGCAGGAGCGCGCGCACCGTGCGGCTCGCGAGGTAGGCCGGCTTGATATCGAAGGGGTTCCGCTCGAGATGGGCCTTCCAGGCGGAGAGATCGACTCCGGAGTAGACGAGGCCCTTGAGCATGCCCACGTCGTTGGTCGTCCACACGTCTTCCGCGGGGCCGCAGATCATCGCCCCGGTGAGGCGGCCGCCTTCGAAGAGGAGCTTCCGATACTGGGACCGGTCGAGCCGCGTCGCCGTGTACACCTCGGCCCGGGAATTTTCCCACTGGCCGAAGGACGCGACGTCGAGGTGGCAGACCTCCACGATGTTCATGATGAGGCTCCCTCGATAGGCGAGGTCGCGCCCCGCCAGGTTGGCCCCCACCACACGGCCGTGCTCCTGCGCGGTGGGCTCGATGGCGTGCACCTCGAGGGCACCCGTGAGCAGGTTGGGCCCCCGCGCCACGTCGCCCGCCGCATAGACGTTCTTGACGTTCGAGCGCAGGTGATCGTCCACGAGGACGCCACCCCCCGGCTCGCTCGACACCTCGATTTCCGAGCCCTCGAGCCAT
This sequence comes from Candidatus Methylomirabilota bacterium, assembly GCA_035311385.1. GTDB lineage: Bacteria > Methylomirabilota > Methylomirabilia > Rokubacteriales > CSP1-6 > AR37. The sequence continues at coordinate 1,706 of DATGCY010000054.1, read as the reverse complement.
TCGAGATTCGTCCGGATGCCCGTGGCCATGATCACCACGTCGGCGTAGATGGGCTCGCCCTTCTTGAAGGAGAGCTTGCGCCGGCCCTTCCATTCTTCGATGCGGGTGAGGGTCGCGCCGACTCGCAGGGTCACCCCGTGCTGCTCGAGCCATCGGGCCACGATGTTCGCGCACGCCTCGTCCACCATGCGGGGGAGGATGCGCGGGGCGACCTCCACGATGGTCAGCGAGGCGCCACGGGCGAGGATGGCATTCAAGATGGTGAAGGCGATGAAGCCGGCCCCGACCATGACCACCCTCGTGCCGGGCTGGACGGCGGCGATCACCGCGCGCGCCTCGTCGAGGGTCCAGAAGGAATGTACGCCGGGCAGCTCGGCGCCCTCCACGGGCGGCCGCACCGCGCGCGAGCCGGTGGCGATCACGCAGTTGTCGTACTCCACGGTGGCCCCGTCGTCGAGGGTGAGCGTACGCGACACCGTGTCGAGAGACTTGGCGCGACGGCCCAGCATGGTCTTCACCTTCCAGGCGGCGAGCGAGGCCGGGGTGGCCGTGTACACGTGCGACTCCGCGATGGAGGCGCCCAGGTAGTACGGCAGCACCATGCGGGAGTACGGGCGCTCCGCGGAGACGAGGGTGATCTCGGAGGCGCCGCCGTCCTCTTCCCGGATGGTCCGGATGGTGTTGAGGCCGGCCGTCCCGCCCCCGATGACGAGATGCCGCGGTGGCATCACGCCACCTCCCGCGCGAGAACGCGTGACGTCCGCTCCGCCGCGAAGTCGCCGATCCAGTCCGCCGTCTCACCCTCCACGAAGGTGATGGCCTCGGTGGGACAGGCATCCGCGCAGGCGGGATGGCCCTCGCACAGGTTGCACTTGTAGGCCTTGGTCGTGTCGGCGTCGTAGAACATCGTGCCGAACGGGCAGGCGATGGTGCAGAGCTTGCAGCCCACGCACTTGTCGTCGACCACGTCCTTGGCGCCGGCCGCGTTGATCCGGATCGCCCCCACGGGGCAGGCCGTCATGCACCATCCTTCCGCACACTGCGTGCACGTGTAGGGTGCGTACGACGTGTAGCCTTCGAAGGGGGATACGCGGATGACGGACTTCGAGGGCTGATAGGTTCCGGTCTGCATGTAGGAGCACGCAAGCTCGCACCGGAGGCAGCCGGTGCACCTGTCGGGGTGGAGCGCAAGGACTCTCATGGCGCCGGATTATAGCAAAGGCGCGGTGACGCCTCGCTCCCGCCTATTCATCCATGCCGCCTACCGTGAACTCGACCATGCCTTCCTTGGCATCGCTCGGCGGCTTGTTCGGCTCGCCCGCGATGAGGCGCTTGTCCTGTATGCCCTCCCGCTTGACCAGGCGCTCCTTGGTGGCGGCTATGCGCTGGTCCTCCATCTCCTTGACCTTGGCCTCCGGCACGGGCTCGCGCGCGCGGAGGAGCTGGAGCTGCTCCTCCACCGTGTTGGGCGGCTTCTCGTCGGGCAACTTGTCCTTGAAGTAGGCGGCAAGGATCTTCGGCGGATCGGAGATGTCCTTCTCCTTGGCGTACTGCTGGAGCCTGGCCGCCACCTCGGTGGACTTGATCGCCTCCAGGTCTGCGGAGACGACCACCGGATGCATGGTCAGGGTGACGTACGGTGTCTTCCGCATGAAGTCCGCCACCCGGAGGAGATGCTGCTCCATGGTCGGCGTGAGGACCATGCT
>DATGCY010000053.1:0-5582 GCA_035311385.1 Candidatus Methylomirabilota bacterium | reverse complement strand
TCACGGTGTCCCGGGTATCGTCGTGCAGGTGGTGCTCGGGCAGGAAGCGCCGCACGAACATGCCGAACAGTGCGCTGCCGAAGATCACCACGAAGCTCAGGAGGGCGATGACAAGGGAGCTCACGATCGAGACCGGGTCGCGGGTCGTTCGAACATGCTGCGGACTATAGCGCACGCGGACGCCGATCCTGCCCAAACGAGAGCCTTCTCGGGCTAGCGGCGTCGTCGGTGCCGGCTACTCTCCGATGTCCTCCGCCCGGAGAAAGGCATGGGCGCAGGTAGATTCCGACCCGATGAGGAGACCTCGCTCGGTCTCCATTAGCGTCCGCTTCCCACAGCACCGGCAACCGGCAATGGGGCGGGGCGACGGCCCAGAGCGAGATAGAGCGCGCCTGCGACCGCGATGCCGACCAGCCAACTCAGGTCCGCGCCGCCGAGGAGCCTGGTCGAGATGGGGCCGACCAAGTCAAGCCGACCGCATCGGGGGCTACTTCGTGCCGAACAGCCGGTCGCCTGCGTCGCCGAGACCAGGCACGATGTAGCCGTGCTCGTCGAGCTTCCGGTCGATGGCGGCGGTGAAGATCGGCACGTCGGCATGCACGGCCCCGAACGCCGCCAAGCCCTCGGGGGCGGCGACGAGGCAGACGTACTTGAGGCTGCGACATCCGCGCGTCTTGAGGCGGCGCACGGCGGCGATGGCAGAGTTGCCGGTGGCGAGCATGGGATCGACCACGATCACGTCGCGCTCCTGGACGTCGTCGGGCACCTTGAAGTAGTACTCCACGGCGGCGAGGGTGTGGGGTTCGCGGTAGAGCCCGATGTGCCCGACGCGCGCCGAGGGCACGAGGTCGAGCATGCCTTCGAGGATGCCGTTGCCCGCGCGTAGCACGGAGACGAAGCAGAGTTTCTTGCCCGCGAGGGTCGGCGCGCGCATGGGCGCGATGGGCGTGTCGATGTCGACCAGCTCGGTGGGCAGGCTGCGGGTCACCTCGTAGGCGAGGAGCAGGCTGATCTCGCGCAGCAGCTGCCGGAAGTCGCCAGTCGAGGTCTCCGCCCGGCGCATCAGGGTCAGCTTGTGCTGGACGAGTGGATGATCGACCACGGTCACCGTGCTCACGATCGCCGGGCCGCGGAGTCCGAAAGATCTTTCATGCGCCGATCAGCGGCGCCGCGAGCCGCCGAGGATCCCGCCCAACACCCCCCGCAGGATCTGCCGGCCGACCTCGCTGCCCACGGTGCGCGCGGCCTGTTTGGCCATGGTTTCCAACATCCCCTGCCGGCGCTTCGTGCCCCACAGGAGATCGCCGATGGCGCCGCCCGCGCTCGAGGGCTCCGCGGGCGCATCGGGTTTCGCGGCGGGCGATTCCGCCGACGCGTTGCGCTGGGTCAGGATCTCGTACGCCGATTCCCGGTTCACCGGGGTGTCGTACTTCGCCCCCACCGGACTGCGCCCCCGCACGGCGGCTCGTTCCTCCGACGTGATGGCGCCCATGCGGCAGCGCGGAGGACACATGAGGGTGCGCTCCACGGGCATGGGTACCGCCTCGTCCTGGAGCGTGGAGACCAGGGCCTCGCCGACGGCGAGCTGGCCGATGGCTTGGGCGACGTCGAGCTTCGGATTGGGCACGAAGGTCTCGGCGGCCGTGCGCACCGCCTTCTGGTCGCGGGGCGTGTAGGCGCGGAGCGCGTGCTGGATGCGATTGCCGAGCTGGCCGAGGATCTCGTCGGGCACATCGTCGGGGAACTGCGAGCAGAAGTACACGCCGACGCCCTTGGACCGAATGATGCGCACGACCTGCTCGACGCGCTGACGCAGCGCGGTCGGAGCGTCCGCGAAGAGCAGGTGAGCCTCGTCGAAGAAAAAGACGAGCTTGGGCTTGTCGGCATCGCCCACCTCGGGCAGCGTTTCGAAGAGCTCGGAGAGCAGCCAGAGGAGGAAGCTCGAATAGAGCCGTGGCTTGAGCACGAGCTGGTCGGCGGCGAGAATGTTCACGATGCCGCGCCCACTCAAGTCGGTGCGCAGAAGATCGGCGAGCTCGAGGGCAGGCTCCCCGAAAAAACCCGTCCCGCCTTCCCGCTCAATCGACAGCAGGGTCCGCTGGATGGCCGCAATGGACGCGGCGCTGACCAGACCGTACTGCGCGGAGATCTCCTTGCGGTGCTCGGCCACGAAGCTCAAAAGGGCGCGCAGGTCGTCGAGGTCGAGGAGGAGGAGGCCGCGGTCATCAGCGAGCTTGAAAGCGATCTCGAGCACGCCCGCCTGCGTGTCGTTCGCCTCGAGCATGCGGGCAAGGAGGCTCGGCCCGATCTCGCTGATGGTGCTGCGGACGGGATGCCCGGTCTTGCCGTAGAGATCCCAGAAGACTACCGGGCTCGCCTCGGGGGCGTAGCCCGACATCCCGATCCGGGTCGCGCGCTCCTGGAGCTTCGGGTCGGCACGTCCGGCGGCGGCGAGGCCGGCCACATCACCCTTCACGTCTGCCATGAACACGGGAACGCCGAGCCGCGAGAAGCCCTCGGCCAGCACCATGAGCGACACGGTCTTGCCGGTGCCCGTGGCGCCCGCGATCAGGCCGTGACGGTTGCCGTACCGCGCGAGCAGGGTGACCGGCCGCTCTCCCTTGCCGAGGAGGATCTGCTCGCCGCTCACCCGCGCGGCTCCGGCGGCGACGGCGGCACCACGGGGCGCCGCTGGGGCATGGCCACGTCGCGAAGACCATCCAGATCGATGCTCGGCATGTCGAGAGCGAGGGCGCGCAGCACCCCGTTGGCCAGCAGGGTGTAGTCGGAGAAGGCGCGGCGGAGGCGAGCGCGCCAAGCCTGCATGCCCCCGTTGGCGTGGAGTTCGAAGGCCGATTCGCGCCCGTCGAGGGCGGAGGCGACATGATCGGAGGCGAGCTGGAGCAAGGCCGCCCGCTGGAGCGCCGTGTAGCCGCCGCCCCCGAAGGATTCCTCCAGGCCAGCCGCGACCTCGGCCGAGGCGAGATCCTTGTCCGACGGCGCCACGACCAGGGACGAGCCGGGCACGATACGCAGGATCTCCGCCATGCGCTGCCGCGCCTTCTGCATGGCGATGCTGCCTGCGGCCACGTGCGCACGGCCAGGCACGCAGAGACCATCCTCGGTCAGATCCGGCTCGTGCTCCGCAGCGGCCTGGCAGCTCCGCACCGTCTGCACGTCGACCACGAGGTCCATCAGGTACTCGAGGGTCGGATCATGATCCTTGAGGCCCATGGCGTGCGCGCAGGCCAGGGCGAGGCCAAGGGTGAACTCCGCCTTGGCGAGCCAGCAGTAGAGCTGATGCCAGAAGCACCACGCCGCGATGGGATCGGGGGAGGTCTCGGTGAGGAACACGCGCTCCCACGGCACGAGGACCTCGTCGAGCCACATCTGGCCGTCCAGCTCGTCGAAGCGGCTACTCAGCGGGGCCAGGAACGGGTTCGAATGCCGCGCGGCAGCTTTGCGGCAGAGGATAGTGACGCCGGGCGCGTTGACGGCGACCACGAAGGTGGCGCGATGCCCGGCGTGGTCGACGCCGGAGTGGGCGCCGATGTAGACGTCTTCCGCGTAGGCGGGGCTCGTGTGCATGCCGACCTTGCCGCTCAGCACCAGACCGGCGTCGGTCTCGCGCACCATGCGCAGGGCCCCGCGCTCGGCGGCCTCGGGACGGAGCCGGTAGCCGATGGTGGCAGCGCCCGCGCAGAACGTGAGAAAGCGGCCGGTGCGGGCGATCAGCTCACGATAGCGCGTAGCGTGATCGAGCTGCTCGGCCGAGACCTTGCGCTGAAGGACGACGTCACGGATGCCGAGGGCGATGAGGTTGCCATAGCCCGGCGTGTGCGTCATGTTCCCCGCGGTGAGGAAGACAGTGGCGGCATACGAGCGTCCCATCGCACGGAGGTCGGCGGGGCTACGAGGGGCCACGAAGGCCCAAGGGATGCGCCCGCCACCCGCATCTGGCGTGGTGAGGAGGAGATCCCGCCACTCCGGATCCTGGTGCCGGTCGTACCACGCGACGTACTCGTCCACCATGGGCCGCGTCGCGGGATGCACGGTGACGTCCTCGACCAGCCCCTCGCCGATGACCCAGATGCGGCGGCCGTCGCGGAGCGCCTCGCGATACTCGCTGCCCGTTCTCATCGGCGCCTATCCTATCCCAAGGATCCGTGGCATGCATGCCGCCCCGCTTTCTCGTTGACAGGGCGGCCGGCAAAGGCGGATCGTGTTGCCGATCAGATGCGCGCTCCCACGTCCGTCACCACTCTCCGCCGCCACCTCGTGGCCCTGGGCGCTCTCGGGCTCGCGGCGGCCCTCGCCGTCACCCCGGCGGCGTCGTGCACGACGGTGTGCCTCCTCGAGAAGGACCGCGTGGTGGTCGCCTATAACTACGACTTCCACGCGCCCGATGGCCTCGTCCTCGTGAACAAGCGGGGGACGCGGAAGGTGAGCAGCGTTCGGAGCCAGGGCGCGAGCTGGACGGCCGCCCACGGCAGCGTCACCTTCAACCAGTTCGGCCGCGACCATCCCATGACGGGCCTCAACGAGAAGGGCCTCATGGTCTCCCAGATGTGGCTTGACGAGACGAAATATCCGGCAGCGGACGGCCGTCCCGCGGTGGGCATCCTCGAGTGGATCCAATACAACCTGGATCGCCATGCGAGCGTGGCGGAGGTGGTGGCCAACGCGGAGGCGGTGCGCCCGATGAGCCGGGTCACCATCCACTATCTGGTCGCAGACGCGAGCGGCGACGTGGCGACCCTGGAGTATCTCGAGGGCAAGCTCGTCATCCATCGCGGTGTCACCCTGCCCGTGCGCGCGCTGACCAATTCCACTTACGCCGATTCCGTGGCCGCCTTCGAGCGGGCCCGCCGCGCAGGCGCGGTGCCCTCCTCCGTGTCGTCGCTCGATCGCTTCGTGCGCGCGGCCACCCTGGCCGGGACTGGTCAGGGCGACCCCGTGGCGCGCGGTTTCGAGGTGCTCGCCTCCGTGGCGCAGCCGGAGTTCACGCGATGGAGCATCGTGTACGACCTGGGGGGAGGCGAGGTGCACTTCCGGACGCAGGGCAACCAGGCCATCCGCCGCATCGCGCTGGCGAGCCTCGACTTCTCCTGCGCCACGCCCGTCCGCATGCTCGATGTCACGGCGGGGAGCGCGGGCGACGTGGGAGCGGCGTTCGTGGACTACAGTACGAGCGGCATGCGAGCCGTGATGGAGGCGACCTTCTCCAAGACGCCGTTCCTCCAGTCCGTGCCCGCCGCCGCCCGTGACGCGGCCGCGGCCCATCCCGAAGTCACGTCGTCGTGCAGCCCCGCGTGAGCTTCTCCGCTCAGTCGTCGGCGCGGCCCGGCGCGGGACGCCAATCGCCGCCGCCCGGCCAGGGCCCGAGCGTCCGGTCGGCTTCCTCGGCGTCGGCCTGAAGGTCGCACCAGGCTCGGCAATCCGTGCAGAAGACGTGACGGACGTCGAGGGTGTCCGCCTCCAGCATGACAGTCGTCCGCGCGGAGTTGTGGGGCCGCCGCAGCACGCGATGCTCGAGGAGGAGCGCGTGCAGTCGGCGTAGAAAGCTATTGTCGTGTAGGGCA
>DATGCY010000052.1:0-15651 GCA_035311385.1 Candidatus Methylomirabilota bacterium | reverse complement strand
GACATTGGCTCTGACCTACAACGGCAAGCTCCGCGATCGCGTCGGGCAGGGCGATTTGGCGCTGGGGCCGGACGGCACGCCAGACGGTACGCTCACCGTGACGCTGAGCGCCGCTGGGGGTCGTACCATCACAGTCTTGCGCCTGGACACCGACTGGGCCACCGCCCCTGGCATCTGGCGCACCAGCAGCGCCGGCACCGGCAACTGGGTCCTCGGAACGGCTATCTCGCCCGACGGCGCGCTTCTGAACGCCGCGGGGTCAATGGCGGTGAACTTCCCCGTGGCTGACGGCGGCTCCTTCGTCGTCTTCGCGGCCGACTACGAGGGCAGTGAATTCCTGTCGGGCCGCACCCTTACTCTGACCGCAACGTTCTCGGACGGCTCGACAGCTGTAGGGGCTATTACAGTTCCTTGACCCTCTCTCTGCAGGCGCCCTTCCGCCACCCTCACAGGGTTCGTTCAGCCTTTTCTTCCGCCTATTGCCGGCCGTCTCCTTGAGAGGTGGTAACTCAGTGTTGCCATCGCGGCGGTCGCCCTCTGATCAGCGCCACGGATCAGCCGCCGCCGAGAGCCTTGCGCAGATCCTCACCCTGGATCTTCCACCACTGATGCAGGATGGTGATGTCGGTGCCGACGGAGAAGTGACGGACACCCATGTCGAGGAAGTACTTCGCCTGATCCGCGGTGGCGATCTCGGCACGGGGCGGCACGCCCATCTTGATCGCTGTTTCGAACACGCGGCGCTCCACGACGCGTAGCTCCGGAGAGTAACGCTCGCCGGCCCGCCCGATGCCCATCGAGTAGTCGGAACCGCCCCACTGCACCATGTCGACACCTTTGACGGACAGGACGTCCTCGAGCGTGTCGACGGTCCCCGGCTTCTCGATCATGATAGCCACGACGATGTCACGCAGGGCCTGAACGTAGTCCTTGGTGCCGCCGTAGCCCATGTAGGTGAACCGACGGGTGGCCACTCCGTAGGTACCTCCGTCCTCCGGGGTCTCCGGGCGCGCGATGCGCACGCACTCCTGCACGTCGGCCGCCGAGCGACAGTCGGCGAACAGGATGCTGTGGAAGCCGGACCCGATCGCGCGTTGGGCGAGGAATCCCCGCGGCTCCTGGTCGACCTTGAGCTGCATCGACATGCCATAGATGTCCGCGGCTCGAGCGAGGTTGTCGAGATCATGGAGGTCGAAAGGACCGTACTCGCCCACGAACTCGACGTAGTCGTAGAGACCCGTGTGCCCGATGGCTTCCACCACGGATGGCCACGTGCTGTGAATGTGGGTCGACAACGTGGGCGTGTTGGACTTCAGGAGCGCGCGCAGCTTGTTGGGTCTCACGGTATAGCTCTCTACTTCGCGGCCGCGGGGAAAGCCGGGAGCTTGCCGATGTCGCGCATATCGTGCTGGATGATGACGGTCGCCTTGAGATTTGCCGCCATCAGCTTCATGCGCTCGATCGAGGCAATCGACGCCGCGCGGTCGAAGTTGAACCACGGCACGCCGTTGCTCTCGTAGTTCTCGCGGAAGTGGACCAGGTCGCCCGTGAGGAGCACCGGGCCCATGTCCTTCAGCCTCACCAGCAGGGAGCTGTGGCCCGGCGTGTGCCCCGGCATCCTCAGCACGATCACGCTGCCGTCGCCGAACACGTCCTTGTCCGTGGTCAGCGGCTCGACCTTCCTCTTTTCATCGATCCAGCTCTTGAAGCCCGCGGCATTGGCGCCCTGCATCGGCGGCGTCGCGGTGACGCCGTCCCAGTCGCCCTTGCCAATCAGCAGCGTCGCGTTCGTGAACGGCGCGAGCTGGCCGGTATGGTCTCCGTGAAAATGGCTGATGCCGACGTACTTGACCTGCTCGGGGGTGATCTTGAGCTCCTTCAGGCGATCCGCGATGCCGACTTGCGGCGCGTTGGGGTTCGTGCCGGGAGCGAAGCCGGTGTCCCACACCATGTACTCGTCGCCGTGCTTGATCACGTAGCAGCTGAACGTAAACGTCAGCTTGAGATCTTTGTATGCGAACGTATCGCTGAAGCGCTGGCCGACGTCCGTCGGCGTGGCGCCCGTGCCGCAGTCGATGCGGGTCAGCGTGACTTCGGCGGGCGCTTGCGCCATCACCGGCAGGACGGTGAGAACGTTGGCGCACACGCCGACCGCGAACAGGATCGTGGCTCTCAGCATGGTGTCCTCCTCTGGTTCTTTTTCGGCAACTCGTTCACGACAACGGAGGCCGCAAATCTTCTCGCACCCCGCGGTCAGCTCAGGCCATAGAAACCGAGCGCTCCGCCCGCCAGCACCTGATGCTTCGCCTCGGGGGACAGCGGCCCGAGGCGCTCACGCAGCATCTGCGGCGCGCCCGGGAAGAAGCCGTCCTGATGCGGATAGTCGGTGGCCCACAAGATCTTGTGCGGCCCGATGTAATCCGCCAGCACCGCGATGCTGCTTTCCACGGGCTCGAAGGAGATCCAGCAATTGCGCTGGAACAGTTCGCTCGGCCTCGTCTTCGGCGCGGACTCGTTGAAGCCCAAGTCATCGAAGTGCCGATCCATGCGGTCGAGCCAGGGCGCGATCCAGCCGCCGCCCGATTCGAGAAACGCGACGCGCAATCGCGGATGACGGTCGACGACACCGCCCCAGATCACGCTCAGCGCGGCCAGCATCATCTCCATGGTGTGCGAGATCATGTGGCGCGCCGCGCGGTCCTCCTCGAAGCGATCGACGCCGACCGTCGGCATCGCGTTGGTCGATCCCTCGTGAAAGCCGACGGAGAAGTCGAGGGCCTCGGCCATCGCCCAGAAAGGCTCGTACATCGGATCGTTGATCATCTTCTTGCCGTGATACGGGTTGGGCCGCAGGAATCCGCCGCGCATCCCGAGCTTCTCGCGGGCGTAGCGCATCTCGTCGACCGCCTGCTCGACCGACTGCATCGGCAGCATTGCGACCCCGAACAGGCGATCGGGATACGGCCGGCAGTAATCGGCCAGCCACCGGTTGTAGGCGCGGGACATCGCGGCGGCCAGGCCGGGATCCTCGACGGCCCCCGTGAACAGGCCGAGGCTGGGATAGAGGAAGGCGGCATCGATGCCGTCCGCATCCATGTCGACGATGCGCGCGTGCGGATCGAACCCGCCCTTGCGCCCTTCGGCGTATTTCAGGGTGTTGGCCTTGACGATCCCCTGCCGAACGCCGACGGAACCCAGGCTGCCGATTCCCCGCGGATTCCCGAGCAACTTGTCTTCGACGCGGAGACGTTCCTTCCCGTTCTCGTCGATGACGAACCGCGGCCGGCGCTCGCGGAATGCGGGATCCATGTACGTGTCCCATAGATCGAGCGGTTCGAGGATGTGGCCGTCTGCGTCGATCACGTTGTACACGCGCGCCATCGGTCATCCCTCCGAAGGAAATGAGGACCGCCACATACTATTACGCCGGCGGCCAAGTCGCGCGGAGAATGTAGCGGCGGGTCGCCCCCCAGGCTTACGCACCGGTCGTTCCTCGCCCCGGTGCCCTCGACGTCGAGGGCAAAGAGACAGCGATCACGATCCTCCCAGCCCGTAGAGCGCGGCGGCGTTGTCGCGAGTCAGCTTCCGGCGCATCTCCGGCGACAGGTGCCGCATCTGTCGCTCGATCGCCGCTCGCGAGTGAGGCCAGACGCTGTCGGGATGTGGATAGTCCGAGGCCCACAGGAGATGTCCCTCGCCGAAGAATGGGATGAGCGACATCGCGACGTGGTCGTCCTGGAACGTCGCGTAGATCTGCCGCTTGAAGAGGTCGCTGGGCTTCGTGACGAGTGTCGCGCCGCCCTTGTCCGCCCAGAATTCCTTGGCCTCCCAGAGCCGCCAGTGGCGGTAATCGAGCTCCTGGACGAGCCACGGCAGCCAGCCGGTGCCGGCCTCGGCCATCACCATGCGCAACTTCGGGTGCCGCTCGAGAATGCCCCAGGCGAAGAGGTCGACGAAGGGCTCGAGGAAGTTCGCGAGGAAGAACTTGGTGTTCTCGAAAACACTCGCGGCCTTGCCGATGGCACGATCGCCCGGCTTGCCGACGAACACCGTGATATGCCACGAGAGAATCACGCGGCTCTGCTCGAGCATGTGCCAGAGCGGCTCCCACGCCGGGTCGTCGAGCTTGGGGTTGACGTTTGCGATCATCAGATTGACCTGGCGCACGCCGCCCTTCGCCATGACGCGTTCGAGCTCGGCGAGGGCGGCCTCGGGCGTCTCCGGAAGCATCGGCAAGCCGATGAGCCGATCCGGCGCCGCCTTGCAGAAATCGAGCAACCAGTCGTTGTAGACGCGGTAGCAGGCCGAGCGCAGGACGGGATCGTCCGTCGAGATCTGGAAGATCGGTCCAAAGATCACCTGGGTCTCGACGCCGTCGCGGTCCATGTCGGCGAGACGCAGCTCCGCGACCGCCGGGCGGCGCGCGCTCTGGTCGTAGATGGCGGCACGGTCGAAGGCGTTGTAGAGTGCCTTGACCGGACGCGCCGACCCGGTCACCTGCGGCTGGCCGTCCCAGCGGCCCCAGACCTTGCCATCGCAGACCCACACCGCCTGTCCGTCCCGCTCCTCGATGTGCGGCGCGCGGTCGAGCAGCGAAGCCGGCAGCCGCGACGTCCAGAGATCCGCAGGCAGCTGGCTGAGGTCCATGTGATCGTCGCAAGAGATGAGTCGGTCAGCCATGTGATCCTCCCGTCGATGAGCGTTGCCGCACCGTGCCGCTTTATTTCTTTGCCGCCACCAGGTCACGAATACCGCGCAGGGCCAGCGCATACCCGGCGATGCCGAATCCGGCCACGATGCTCTGGCTCACGGCGGCGGTCTGCGACGCGGGTGCGCGACGGATCGGATTCGAGATGTGCACCTCGATGGTCGGGAACTTCACTTGCGAGATGGCGGCCACGAGGGCCGGATAGCCGGTGCCGAAGGCCGCCGGATTGAAGATCGCCGCATCGAACCCCTGGTCGTTCGCGGCGTAGAGCCGGTTGACGATCTCGCCCTCAATGTTGGAGTGAAAGATCTCGACGTCGACGCCGAGCTCCTTGGCATAGCCGCGAATGCGCTCGTCGTATTCGGGGAGCGTCATCGGGCCGAAGATGTCGACCTGCACCTTGCCGCGCATGTTCATGCCTGCGCCATGGATCACGAGAACTCTCGGCATCACACTCTCCTTCAGAAGCGGCTACCGCGGCACGCTCATGGGCCCATGCCCAACGTACCGCTCATACTCGGTCGCGCGGTCACGGTCACGCGCGGCGCGGTCACCTTGCGTGCCTACGGAGCGACCGCGGCGTCGAGATCCCCAGGGACGACCGGGGCATCCTGCGCATCGGCACGGGGATTGTGGGTCAGGGGTGGGGGCAGCGTCAAGGGCGCACCCTATCGTCTACCCGCCCATCCATGTCGGCCGGACCATCTCACGCCGCGCGGTGCTATCCTGCCTCCGACCGGTGAGCCAGGCTCCCGGTGTGCAAAAAGAGCGACCATGGTCCAGCGTGTCGACCCCGTCCCTGTCGTCGTTCGTGAATTTGGAGGTCACATGACCATGCTTCCCACCCGCCGCGTCGGCAAGACAAACCTCGAAGTCACTACACTTGGTCTGGGCGGCGCGCCGATAGGTGGCTTTCGCGCCACCATCCCCGACGCCGAGGCGCTCGCGCTGACCGACGCCGCCTGGGCCGACGGCGTGCGCTACTTCGACACCTCGCCGTTCTACGGCTATGGTCGCAGCGAGCTGCGCATGGGCGCGGCGCTGCGTGAGAAGCCGCGCGAGGACTTCGTGTTGTCGACCAAGATCGGCCGCATCATGCATCCTCTGAAGCCCGGCGAGAAGAAGCCGGCCGACTTCCGCGAGAACGGTCTGCCGGGTTTTGCGCCGATGTTCGACTATACCTACGACGGTGTCATGCGCTCGATCGAGCACTCGCATATGCGGCTCGGGTTGGCGAAGATCGACATCGCCCTGATCCATGACGTCGATTTCTGGACGATCAAGGATCGGACGGTGCTCGAGGAGCGCTTCCGGACGGTGATGGACAGCGGCTACAAGGCGCTCGACGAACTGCGCAAGGCGGGCATCATCGGCGCCATAGGCGTCGGCATCAACGAATCCGACACCAGCCTGCGCTTCATCAAGGCCGGTGACTTCGACTGCATGCTGCTGGCCGGCCGCTACACCCTGCTGGAACAGGGCGGGCTCGCCGAGTTCCTGCCCGAATGCCTCAAGCGCAACGTCTCGGTGATCCTGGGCGGACCGTACAACTCCGGTATTCTGACGGGCGGCGTGAAGTCCGGGGCGACCCACGACTATGTCGCCGCCGCCGCCCCCCTGATCGAAAAGGCCCAGAAGATCGAGGCGGTATGCGGCCGCCACCGCGTCGAGCTGGGCGCGGCGGCGCTGCAGTTCCCGCTGTTCCATCCCGCCCTGTGCTCGGTGATCCCCGGCGCGCTCAGCATCGCCGAGGTGAAGCAGAACGTGGCGCGCCTCTCGGTCAAGATCCCTGTGGAGCTGTGGAGCGAGCTCAAGCGCGAGAAGCTGCTCGATCCCAACGCGCCGACAGCGAGCGAGGAAGCTCGCGCGAGTATCACACCAGGAGGAGCGCCATGAAGATCATCGACGCGCAGATCCATATCTGGGCCCAGACGGTGACGCCACCCAGCGGCCTGCATCGCAAGGTGTCCAAGTTCACCGCCGAGGAGGCGCTCACCGAGATGGACGAGGCCGGCGTCGATGCCGCCCTGATCCATCCGCCCTATAGCTGGGACCCGACCTCCAATCAACTCGCACTCGACGCGGCACGGAAGTACCCCGACCGCTTCGCCGTGATGGGCCAGTTCCCGCTCGACGATCCAGAAAGTCGCCAGCGCATCCGCGGCTGGCGCAACCAGCCCGGCATGATGGGCCTGCGCTGGGCGCTGCTCTATCCCGAGCAGCAGAAGGCCCTGCACGAGGGCAAGCTCGACTGGGTGTGGCCTGCCGCCGAGCAGGAAGGCATCCCCGTCGCCACCATGGCGGGCCTGTTCCTGCCCACCTTCCGGAAGATCGCCGAGGCGCATCCCAGGCTCCCGCTGATCATCGATCATTGCGGCCTGCTGCGCCTGGAGAAGGACGAGAAAGCCTTTGGCAATCTCGACGAGCTGTGCGCGCTCGCCAAGCTGCCCAATGTTGCCGTCAAGGCGACCGGCGCGCCTGGCTATTCCACGCAGCCCTACCCGTTCAGGAACCTGCATGACGGTCTGCATCGCATCTTCGATGCCTACGGGCCCGACCGCTTCTTCTGGGGCACCGACATCACGCGAATGCCGTGTACCTATCGCCAGTGCGTCACCATGTTCACCGAGGAGCTGCCATGGCTCAGCGGCCAGGACCTCGAGAAAGTCATGGGCCGCGGATTGACCAAGTGGATCGGCTGGAACTACCGCTTCGATTGAGCGTTGCTTCCGGAGATCTTACGTCGGGGTCTTCGGGGCGATCCTTCGCGCCTTGACACCCGACGAGGACCTACTGGTACACTCGCTCGTCTTCGCCGCTGACCACCCGTCGACAAGGAGCACCGACATGGTCGATGACGCCACCCGGAGCTACGAATCCGGCCCACTCGAGAAGCAGGCGCTGGAGCATGTCTGGATCCACAGCGCGCGCTGGCTGGACCTCGCCGAGCGTGACGGGCTCCGTGTCCTCGTGCGCGGCGAAGGCTCGACTCTCTGGGATGCGCGCGGCAATGCCTATCTCGATGGCCTCGCCGGGCTCTACCTCGTCAATGTCGGCCACGGGCGCCGCGAGATCGGCGAAGCCATGGCGGAGCAAGCGACCCAGCTCGCCTACGCCTCGTCGGCGTCCTACACCAACCTCGCCGCGGTCAAGCTTGCCGACGTGCTGGCGGGCCTGACGCCGGGGGACCTCAACCGCTTCTTCCTCTGCTCGGGCGGTTCCGAGGCGATCGAAAGCGCCATGAAGATCGCCAAGCAGGTCCAGGCAATGCGCGGCTTCCCCAAGCGCTACAAGATCATCGCGCGGCGCGGTGGCTATCACGGAGCCACCATGGGGGCGATGAGCATCACGTCGTCTCGCAACGAGAAGTTCTTCGGCCCCTTCATGTACGGCGTGAGCTTCGTGCCATCGCCTAATCGGTATCGCAACGATTTCGGCCTCGACGGCGAGGCCGGCGATCTCGCCTGCGCCAACGCCGTCGAGCAGGAAATCCTGGCGCAGGGCCCGGATACGGTGGCGGCGGTGGTCGGCGAACCGGTCTCGACCGCGAACAACTGCCACGTGCCGTCGCCAGCATACTGGCAGCGCGTTCGCGAGATCTGTGACAAGCACGGCGTGCTGCTGATCCTCGACGAGGTGATCAACGGCTTCGGCCGCACGGGCACGATGTTCGCGACCGAGCAGTTCGGCGTTGTCCCCGACCTCATGACCATGGCCAAGGGGCTGTCGTCGGGCTATGCCCCCATCGCGGCGGTCGCGGTGAGCGAACGGCTCTACGACGAGTTCAAGAAGCAGGACGTGGCGCTCGCCCATCTCCTCACATTCGGCGGCCAGGCGGTGTCATGCGCCGCCGCGCTCAAGAACATCGAGATCCTCCAGCGGGAGGAGCTGCCGCAGAAGAGCGCCCGCCAAGGTCGCTATCTCCTCGGTAAGCTCGAGGCGCTGCGTGGCCATCCGACGGTCGGCGACGTCCGCGGCCTCGGCCTCATGTGCGCGGTCGAGCTGGTCAAGGACAAGGCGACGAAGGAGCCGTTCGGCTGGGGTCCGGCCGCGGCGGCGCATCCGTTCAGTCGACGCGTCGCCGAGCTGATGGAGGAGCGCGGCCTCTTGACCCGTGTCTTCATGTCGGTCCAGCTCTCACCGCCGCTGGTCATCACCACCGATGAGATCGACCGCATGGTGGCGATCGTCGACGAGAGCCTCACCGTGGCCGAGAAAGAACTCGGCTTCCGCTGAGACATCGAGCGCGTGGCGGTCGGACGGCGACGTCCACGACGTTGCTGCCGCCCTCGCATCCCGGGCCTGGTCGCTTATTCGAACTTGTTGTTTCAGTCACGACCCATCTTCGCCATGATCTTCGCCGGCTTTCCGTAGCCGACCCGCCGCCCGGAGCGGCGAAGCTGCCAGAGGGAAAGCCCGTGGAGAATGAGGGCCAGCGGCACCGCGAAGGCCGGGATCATCACGAGCGGGTAGGCGCCCACGAGGCGGTTCGGCGCCTCGAGGGCCAGCAGCTGGAAGCGCGTCGGCGAGGACAGGAAGCCGAGGGTGAGGGCGACCGCCAGGTCCAGGATCCCGAGCCAGTTCCACGCGTACGCGGCCGCGCGGCCGCCGGGACGCCCGGAGGCAAGGTAGAAGGCGACGGGCAAAGCCAGGAAGCCAACCAGCACGTCCCCGACTCCCGCAGGAATCGCGAAGACGCCGGGCAGACGCCCGGCCGCCCACTGGAAGAGGAAGACGGATCCTAGGGCGCGGAAGACCTGGAAGCCGATGAGCCAGGGAAGCGGCGTCGCATCGGCCACGGCTGCCATGCGCGTGGAGCGCGTGATGAGCACGAGTCCCGTCACGAGCGGGATCACGACCGCCAGCGGGATTCCGGGCACGCGGCCGCCCGGTCGCGCGACGAAGAATCCGGCCAGTGCTAGCTCGAGGACCAGGACGAACCAAAGGACGAGAGGGACAGCGATGATGAGCCACGTCACGAGCTGCGTCCTGCGCGGGAGGGCCGTGCGCCGCAGGCCTTGCCAGAGGCCGAAGAGCGCGGTGGCGATGAGCAACGGCCGGATCGCCACGCCGAACGATGCGAAGGAGTCCAGCACCAGGGTGTTCATCGTGGACCTCCTCGAGGTAATTGGGAGTTTCAGTACCAGTAACTTCATATACTATAGTAACTATAATACAAGGAGTCAATACTCATGATGAACCGACGAGGCTATGATTGAGCGCGATGTCCCCTCGTTACGGCTCCGCCTGCCCAGTCGCTCGCGCGCTCGACGTCATCGGCGAACCCTGGACGATTCTGATTCTGCGAGACCTCCTGCTCGAGGGGCCCCGGAAGTTTCAGGATTTCCAGCGCTCGCTCCAAGGGATCAGCCCGAATACGCTCTCGAGCCGGCTCCGTCGTCTGCTCGAGCACGGGATCGTCACGCGGGAGTTCTACGGAGAGCACCCCCCACGGGCGCAGTACGCGCTGACCGACAAGGGGCGAGCCCTCGGCCCGGTGCTGCGGACGCTCCGGGATTGGGGCACGGCGCACACGCGCCGGACGAAGTAACGTCGCCTCAGGCGGCCGCCCCAATGGCCGGCCTGGCGAAGTCCGTATCCACCAGATCCCCGTAGGGTCTGCGCCTGCCGGCGCATCGAGACGGTAGCTTATGGTCGCGACGAGCGCATCGAAGGGGCGCTGCCCGGCGGCGTCAGATTAGCCTGACGGTGCACGGAGAGATGGTAGGGCAATCCATACGCGACCGAATGCCAGGCAAGTATCTGTGCCCGCTCCTCGCCATGCACGCCGTGCTTGTCGAGGATCTTCTGCAGATCGTCGATCTGCGCCTGAGCGCCCCGGAGGGTGAGCCGCTCGCCGCTGTGGTCGCGGTAGTTGTAGAGCTGCTCGCCGACGATGGAGACGCTGGCGCCGCGCTCGAGCAGCGTCCAGATCATGTCGAAGTCGTCGGGACCCGTCAGGCCGACCTGCTCGTCCACCCCCCCCACGTCCATGAGCACCTGTCTGCGGAAGAGGAAGAAGTGTTGCAGGTACGAGGCCTTTCGCTCGAGGGTGGGAAGGCCTTGGAACTCCTCGAGGCTGGGCGTGCGGCTGATCTGTTCCAGTACTCGCACGCCATCGTCGGCGAACCCGCAGAGCCCGGTGCTCACAATGTCGGTCTGATGGCCCAGGCAGACTTCCACGGCGCGCGGGTCGAGCCAATCGTCGGACAGGAGGAAGCCGACACGCTCCGAGGAGGCCGCGCGGATACCGGTATTCAACGCGGCGGCAAAGCCGCGTCCTTCTTCGGTCAGGATCCGAACCCCGCTGTATTTCAAGCAGAGACGGTTCAGATCCCTGGTCGTCGAGGCCTTCGTGAAAGGTGACGTCACAACGATTGTTTCGACGTGAGTAGTCTGGGAGCAGGCGGAGGCGACGCACTGTCGGAGCCAGGCACGCCGCTGGTTCAGAAGCGGAATGACGACCGTGGCCTCGTATGAGGTGTGCCGTCCGCTCTCCCGTGAGCTCATCGCAACCGATGCCATCTCCGCCGCTCCGAGCGTTGGGAAGAGCGGCCCGCTCGCCTGGAGTCACCGAGAGGGAGCAGGATCATGGCGATCCGTCCCCTTGCCCAGATGGAATGCCTTCGCGAGGCTACGCTTGAGCGATCGCAGGGTCGATTGAACTCGAGGCTCCAGCGCAAGCAGTCGGCAGGCTCGCAAGAGCGCATGCACGGTGCTGGAAACGTGAAACGCCCAGCTCACGTGTTCTTCCCACGGCGGTTCGAAGCGCCGTGTCACCAGGATGCGCTGAGCTCGACTCGGCGAGCAGTCGAGCTCTCGGAGGGCGGGCAGGAGCGCTTCCGCGGTCGACGCGACGGGATTGGTGTTGATTTCGAAGACTTGAATGCGTCCGTCGACCATGGCGTAGTCCATCCGCCCGTAGTCGATTCGGGCGAGGGAGAAGATCGGCCGGAGGAGGGCCTCGTGGGGGTTCGTGGCGATGTATTCCTTGTCAGCGGCCAGGAACTCTCCGTGCGAGAACTCCGGCACCCACCCCTTGACCTCCCAGTCCCGGCTGAAGAGCAAATTGCCGCCCGAAATTCTTCCGCCGATGATGTAGGCACCGTAGCGATGGTAGAGGCCGCGGGAGTCGACCACTTCTCTGTACTCGACGATCAGCTTGTCGTCGCGGTTTGCTCCGCTCGCCACGAGCGTCTCGATGGCTGCCTCCAGCTCTTCAGGCGAGCGGAGCAACGGGGTCAGGCTGCCGAGGTGTTCCGATTCGCGGCGGATGAACACCGGGAAGCGCAGCGGCCGGCGATCAGTGAGGCGGCACACGTCGAAGTCGTTGATGCCCCGTTCCCTGAGCTGCCGGAGCAACTCGAAGCGCCGCATCGACCGGACGGGGTGGTTCAGGATCTTGAGATCATGTCCACTGCTCCGTAGTGCTTCCCAAAGAATCGCGGCTCGCTCCGTTTGCTCGGAATTCAGCCGGTCGAGATCGGTAAAGATGTACGTGCCCACGGGCAACGCCTTGAGGCGAAAGGCGTCCTCGTACGACAGCAGGCGGAGCCGACGCAGCAACTCTTCGCGCCAGGGTACGGGTATGGCCACATCCCGGAGCCGTTTGCGCATGGTGTACTGGTGATGCTTCCGGGAGAGGTAATAGATCATGGCGCTCGACCGGGAAGCTCACCGTGGTGCTGGCGACCCAGACCGAGTCGACCGGGCGCGCGCATCACGGTGTCACGCCAGACGCCCAGCTGCTTACCCGACTCGAAGACCGCATGGAACAGGCTGATGGACATGAGTTCGGGCTGCCCGCGCCAGCCGCCGCGCATGATCCTGGCCATGTGGCCCCCGATGCTGGCGTACGTGCGCCCATCCCGACAACGTTGCCATGGTGTCTGGCCAAGCTCGCGCGAGTACTTCTCCAGAACCAGCACCACGGCCCGGCCGTGCTGGAGCCCCTTCACGAACACCTGCCGAAGAGTTCTGGGGTTCACGTGGCGCACGATGGCCGCCGCGGCGTATCCGAAGCGGGCGCCCCGCAAGTAGGCTCGGTACGAAAGATCGACGTCCTGGCCGCGCAGGAACGTCTCGTCGAACAGGCCGAGCTCGAGCAGCAGCGTGCGTCGAACGAGGAGATTCGCCGTGATCGCATACGGCGGCCGGCTGCGAAGTGCCCGGTCTTGATCCCAGAGCCATTCGGAGAATCTTTCGATGGGAGACCGGGGTTGGTACGCGAAGATGGGGCCCCCGACAAAATCGCACCGCGGATGGCGACCAGCATAAGCCATGAGCTCGCGCAGCCAGCTTGGATCCGGAACGCAGTCGGCATCCGTGAAGGCGATATGAGGGAAGGAGGCCGCGCGGATGCCCGCATTGCGCGCCGCTGCCGCCCCCTGTTTCTTCTCATGCACGACCCTGATGTCCTGACCATACCTGGTCAGCCGGCTCAGCGTGTGATCCCGGGAACCATTCTCGACGACGATGACCTCGAAACAGCCACGCGGGTACTGCTGCCGGAGAAGGCCCTGCATAGCCCCGTCGATCGTCGATTCGGCGTTGTATGCCGGAACGACCACGCTGACGGGAGAGATGTCGTCACCCGACATTGATAGATGGGGGCATGCGAGGCTCATGGCCGGCCTCCGTCGCTCTCCGCCACAGGCCTTCGCACAGGGCGTGCCAATTCGGAAGAGACCCAATTCTGGGGGCTTGGGTCACGGTGCCGCTCATGACCAGTCGCCGGTTGCAAATACCGCCGACATATAGGGGTTGGCCCTCAGATGAAGGTTACCCGCTGCGTCGTAGCTCGAATCACATCACCGGCGTCCACTGCCCCGAGTAGTCCAGTAGGTAGCTGTAGCGGGGACGCGCTTGCGCCGCGGCCGGCGCGCCGCACGAGGGCGATCAGCCTCAGGAAGCACGCGGCACGGATCATGGCGCACCCCTCGACGAGGAGGCTCGTCCACCAGTCCGAAATTGTTTCGCGACGTGTCAGGCGCGTCGAGTGGCCAGACCTTAGGTCCCGCAAGAGGCGGTGTCAAGGCCCGGCCGTCGCTATACTCTAGCGTGCGCTTGAGGCGGCGCGGCGAGGCCTCGGACACTTTCAAGGAGACGGCGACGACAATTTCACGGAAGCGGCGGCTCCGCCCGGCGCGAGTCATGACGGGCAAGGAGCGCCGCCGGATCAATCCTCAGAAAGGCCTGATCAAGGTCTTCGAGCACAATCTGGACGTCATTGTCTCGCGCTTTCTCTATCCGAGGCTCAGCCGGATCTGGAACCCATACAGTTGGCTCCTTGACCGGCGCTTCGTCCTGACCGAGGCCGCCGTCTCGCCCGAAGGCTGGCCCGGTGGGCTCGCGCCGCTCCGCGTGCTCCTCGTCTCCGACATCCATACAGGGATCTTCCTGAGACCCGAGACGCTCGAGCACACCGTCCTCACGCTGATGACCCTCGAGCCTGATCTGGTGGCGATCGCGGGGGACATCGTGACCGGCCACGTGAGCGAAGTGCGCCCGTATCTCACGGCCCTCGCTCCGTTCTCGCGGGCTCCTCTCGGCGCCTGGTACGGCCACGGCAACCACGACTACTTCGGCGGCGACCCGGGAGAGATCCGGAAGGATCTGGCCTCCATCGGCATTACGACCCTCAGGAATGACACCGTGGAGATCGCGCACGGCGGCGGCCGGGTGGTGCTGGGCGCTCTCGACGATCTGCTCTGCGGTCAGCCGGACTGGCGGAGCATGGCGTTGCCGCACGGTGTGCCGCATCTCCTCCTGGCCCACAACCCGGACCATTTCCACGAGGCGGCGAGCCACGGTGTGCCGCTGACGCTGTCGGGGCACACGCACGGAGGCCAGATCCGGATGCCTGGCGGACCCCCCATCATTCGCCACAGTCGTTTCTGCCTCGACGAGGGCCTCTATAAGCTCCATTCCTCACTGCTCGTCGTCACGCGAGGCCTGGGGAGCGTGGGCCTGCCCTGGCGATGGGGCGCAGATCCCGAAGCGATCCTCCTCGAGATAACCCCGCAGCCGTAGGGGCGAGGAGGCCCCCGCGAGCTTCGACTGGAGCGAGGTGCCACGGTTCCCGGTGAGAGCGACCGATGATTGACATCGGGCCGGTGCTCGCCGACGATCCGGAAGTCCGCAAGTGGGCGAGGGCCTGAGGGCCACCGCCGGGGAGGAGATGATCCAGGACCATGCGCACCATCGGTAACGCCATCGTCGTGCTCCTGCTCCTGAACAGCGTCGTGTGGGCCGGAGGGTCGAACTACGGTCTGACTCCGGGGACGCGTCCCGCGCCCGCGGGGAAGATCTCCGAGTGGCCCGTGCCCACTCCGCGCTTCGCGCGCGATCCCGCGCCCGGCCCCGACGGCAACATCTACATCTCGGTGATGAACGGCAACCGGATCGCGCGCTTCGACACGACGACGAAGGTGTTCACGGAGTGGGACCTACCGCGGGGCGCCGAGCCGCACGGTCTTCTCGTCGACGGGAAGGGCATCGTCTGGTACACGGGCCACGGCAATGGCACGATCGGGCGCCTCGATCCGGCCACGGGGAAGGTGACGGAGTTCAAGGCCCCCTCGGGCGGTGACCCGCACACTTTAGTCATCGACGAGAAGGGGGTCATCTGGTTCACCGTGAACGGCGGCAGCCGCATCGGCCGTCTCGACACGACCACGGGCGGTTCCATCACCGAGTACAAGGTGCCCGGGCGTCCCTACGGTCTCGCCCTCGACCAGGCCGGCAACGTCTGGTACTGCGAGATCTACGGGGGACGGGTCGGGAAGCTCGACCCTCGCACGGGCAAGCTGACCGCGATCGACTTCGAGCCCGACTCGATGCCGCGCCGAATGGCCGCCGCCCCCGACGGCACGCTCTGGGTCACCCTCTACGGCAAGGGCAAGCTCGTTCACATCGACCCCGTCGCGAGCAAAGTCATCAAG
>DATGCY010000051.1:0-17609 GCA_035311385.1 Candidatus Methylomirabilota bacterium | reverse complement strand
CGCCTGCACGAAGAGGAGGCCGAGCCCGTTCAGGTTGAAGACCTGCTCGGTGACCACGAGGCCGCCCATGAGGAACGCGAACTCGATGCCCGTGACGGTGAGCACGGGGAGCATGGCGTTCTTCAACGCGTGGCGCTTGAGTATGAGCATCTCCACCAGGCCCTTGGCGCGCGCCGTGCGGATGTAGTCCTCGCGCAGGACCTCGAGCATGGCGGAGCGGGTCATGCGCGTGGCCACTGCGGAGAGCCGATAGCCCACGGCCAGGGCGGGCCAGATGAGCTGGAGGAGATTCTGCCACGGGTTGACCCAGAACGGCGTGTAGACCATGGGAGGCAGCCAGCGGAACACCACGAGCAAAGTAAGGATCATCAAGATGCCGAGCCAGAAGGACGGGGTGGCGATACCGGCGATGGAGACGACCCGCGCCAGGTAGTCGACCCAGGTGTCCTGTTTCAGCGCGGCGGCCACCCCCAGAGGCAGTGCGATGAGGATCCCGACCGCGGTGGCCATGATGGCGAGCTGGAGCGAGAGCGCGAATCGGAGCTTGATCTCCTGCAGGATGGGCGCTCCCGTCCACATGGAGGTGCCGAAGTCGAAGCGCACCAGCCCCCAGATCCAAGTGACAAACTGCTTCCACAAGGGCTGATCGAGGCCGAAGCGGGCGCGCTCCACGGCGAGGTTCTCCTTGGAGGCGTAGGAGCTCTCGCCGGAGAAGCGGAGCTCCACGATGTCGCCCGGGACGATCCGCATGAGCACGAAGATGACAACCGCGACGCCGAAGAGCGTCGGGATCATCAGGAGGAAGCGCTTGACCACGTACTTCCACATGTTCTAGCGGTGGTCCCCTCTCCCGCCCCTCACCCTACCCGCTCCCCCTGAGGGGAGAGGGTCAGAAGGAGGAGCTTCGCTCATCATCTAGTCGCTCTTCATCTAATCGGTGAGCCAGACCGTGTCGAGCTGCTGGTTCAGGTAGTGGCTGGGGGTGATGGTCCAGCCATGCATCTTCGCGCTGTGGGGAATGATGCGGTGCCACTGCAGCGTGTAGATGTAGTGGACCTCCTCGTCGAGGAGGCGCTTCTCGAAGGCGCGCAAGGCCTTCCGTCGCTCCTCCGGATCAATTGCCCGCGCCTGCTTCACGTACAACTCGTCGAGCACCTTGTCCTCGTAGCGGCTGTAGTTGGCGTGGGAGATGGAACTCGACTGGAACTTGTAGATGTCGAGGTCCGGCTCCACGATGAAGCCGCACTGGAAGTCCGCCGCCACCTCGAAGTCGCCGCCCCGCAGCGTCGCGTAGTAGGCAGCCGCCTCCACCACCTCCTGCTTCACGGTGACGCCGATTTGCCGCCACTGGTCGATGAGCCACACGGCCAAGGGCTCGTAGGGCATGGCCACCCCGCGGTTCTTGTAGGTGAAGGAGAGGTTCTCCGCCCCCGCCTCCTTGAGGAGGCGCTTGGCCTCGGCCCGGCTCGCCGCGATGTCCTTGCTGTAGCCGGCGAGCGTCTCGAGCTCGGCGGGCGGCGTCGCCCACGGCGTGCCCGGCACCTGGATGCCCGCCACGTCCTTGACGATGGCGATCTTCGACAGCGCCTTGGAGCCCTCGTAGCGGTCGAGCGCGAGGGTGAGGGCCTTGCGCACGCGCTTGTCACCGAACGGCTTCTTCTCGTGGTTGAGGGCGACCAGGATCACGCAGTTCCAGGGACTCTCCTGAACGGTGATCTTGTTACCGAGGGCCTGGACGATGCTGTCACGCTCGGAGGGGCTGAAGCCGCGGAACTGCGCATGCGCTCGCTCACCACGCACGGCGGCCACCATGGCGGACGACGAGGTCATGAAGACGGCGCGGTACCCGTCCAGATAGGGCTTGCCTTTGTCCCAGTAGTCCGGATTCTTCTTGCCGACCCAGTGCGAGCCCTTCACGTACTCCGAGAACTTGAAGGGACCGGTGCCATTGATGTGCGTCTCGTACCAGCGCGGATCCTTGGCGAGGATCTCCGCTCGGTAGATGAAGTTGTAGGGAGAGGCGAGATTCGCGAGGAAGGAGGACTCCGGCCACTTGAGCCGGAAGCGCACCGTCTGCGGATCCGGCGCCTCGATGGCCTCCACCGACACGTAGGCCCCCTTTCGGCTCGAGGCCACGCCCGCGGGCGGGAAGATGATGTGGTCGTACGAGGCCTTGATGTCCTTTGAGGTGAGGAGGCTGCCGTCGTGGAACTTGACCCCGGACCTGATCTTGACGGTCAGCGTGCGTGAGTCCTTGGAGAACTGCCATGACTCCGCGAGATCGCCGATCACCTTCGTGCCCGTGCGGTCGGTGGGGTCGGTTCGGAAGAGCGTGTTGTAGTGGGGAGCGATGGGATGGATGAGCCCGAACGTCTCTTCGCGATGGCCGTCGAAGGAGGGCGGCTCCGAAGGAACCACGAAGGTGAGCTCACCACCGTAGCGGGGCTTGTCCTGAGCGAACGTAGAAGCTGGCGTCGTCAGCACGGCCACCAGCGAGAGTCCAATGGCAATTCGCCCGATAATGGGCAGCTTCATCCAACGCCTCCTTGCGCTGTTGCGGCGGGAACGACCGACAATAGTTCCGGCGAGTTTCCGTACATTATCGGCAGCGGCCACGCCCTGTCAAGGAGCGGCGTCCCGACGTGTACGACTAAACGCGTATACAGGCGGCAAGGTGCCCAGGCTGGACGGCGTGAAGGGGCGGCACCCCCGCCTTGCACTCCTCGATGGCCATGGGACAGCGCGGATGGAAGACGCAGCCCGCGGGCGGGCTGAGCGGGCTCGGCACCTCGCCCCGCAGCACCGTGCGCTCCCGCGCCAGCTCCACCGCGGGATCGGGAATGGGCACGGCGGAGAGCAGCGCCTTCGTGTACGGATGCTGGGGATTCTCGTAGAGCGACTGGCGATCGGTGATCTCCACGATCTTCCCGAGGTACATCACGGCCACTCGGTCCGAAATGTGCCGGACCACGGACAGGTCGTGGGCCACGAAGAGATAGGTGAGGCCGAAGCCCGTCTGCAGCTCCTCGAGCAGGTTGATGATCTGGGCCTGGATCGACACGTCGAGGGCGGACACGGGCTCGTCGCACACGATGAGGCTCGGCTCCATGGCGAGCGCCCGCGCGATGCCCACCCGCTGGCGCTGCCCGCCCGAGAGCTCGTGTGGATAGCGGTGGGCCATGAGGGGGAGGAGGCCCGCGTGCCCCAAGAGCTCCTTGACTCGGGCCTCGCGCGCAGCGCGATCGGGCACGATGCCGTGCACGGCGAGCGGCTCCGCGATGATCTGTCCCACCGTCATGCGCGGGTTGAGCGAGCTGTAGGGATCCTGGAAGATCACCTGCATCTTCCGTCGCACCGCCCGGAGCTCGGCGGGGGAGGCGGTGGCGAGGTCCTTGCCCTCGAAGAGGATGGAGCCGCTCGTCGGCCTCTCGAGCTGGAGCACGCAGCGCCCGGTCGTCGTCTTGCCACAGCCCGACTCGCCGACGAGACCGAGGGTCTCCCCGCGGCGGATGGAGAACGAGATGTCGTCCACCGCCTTGACGAGACCGCGCCGGCCGCCCAGGAATCCGCCCGCGACCTCGAAGTGCTTGGAGAGGTTCCGAACGGTGAGGATCTCCTCCCCGCCGGACCGCTTTTCACGCTCCCGGTCGCCACGCGCAGCCGCCGCCACGTTCACGCCGACACCTTCTGCCCGAGCTCCGCGGCGACCCAGCACGCGGAGACGTGACCGGTCGACACCGCCTCCAGCGGAGGCGCCTCGCGGAGGCAGCGCTCGATGGCGTACTGGCAGCGCGGCTGGAACGAGCAGCCCGGAGGCAAGCGCGTGAGGTCGGGAGGCTGTCCCTGGATGGGGAGGAGCTTGGCCCGGCGCGGCTCGTCGAGCCGGGGCACGGAGCGCAGCAGGCCCAGTGTATAGGGATGCCGCGGATTCGCGTAAATCTCCGCGGCGGTGCCGCGCTCTACGATGCGGCCCGCATACATGACGTTGACGCGATCCGCGTAGCGGGCGACCACGCCCAGATTGTGGGTGATCATCACCATGGCTACCCCGAGCTTGCGCGAGAGCCCTTTCATCAGCTCGAGGATCTGCGCCTGGATGGTCACGTCGAGGGCGGTGGTGGGCTCGTCGGCGATGATGAGGGCAGGGTTGCAGGCCATGGACATGGCAATCATCATCCGCTGGCGCATCCCCCCGCTGAACTGGTGCGGATACTGCTGGAGCCGCCGCTCGGGATCTGAGATGCCGACCATGCCCAGGAGCTCGACGGCCCGGGCGCGCGACTGCGCGGGCGTCATCCCGAGGTGGATCTCGGGCGGCTCGGTGAGCTGGCGGCCCACCGTGAGGACGGGATTGAGCGAGGTCATGGGCTCCTGGAAGATCATGCCGATTTCGCGCCCGCGCACGTGACGCATCTCGCCTTCCGAAAGCTTGAGGAGATCGCGGCCCTTGAACAGGATCTCTCCCCCCACGATGCGGCCCGCAGGCTCTGACACCAGGCGCATGATGCTGAGTGCGCTGACGGACTTGCCGCAGCCGGATTCGCCGACCAGCGCTACCGTCTCCCCCGCCCGCACGTCCCACGACACGCCGTCGACCGCGCGCACCACGCCGCCCGAAGTCTTGAACTGCGTCTGGAGATTCTTGACGTCGAGGAGGACGTCGCCGGCCTGCTCCATGGCCGGCCAGTCTAGCACACGCGGGAGCGAGAGCCTTCGGCCCGCGCACGCTGCGGGCGGCGCGGTCAGGCCGCGGGAGCGCAGCCGGTCACATTCGTCTCCGCCAGGATCTGCCGGATGGCGTCGAGGACGCCGCGCATTTCAGTCTCCCCGAGTCGGCCGATGCATCCAATGCGGAAGCTGTCGGCCACCGTGAGCTTGCCGGGATAGATGACGTAGCCTCGACGCGCCAGCCGGTCGTAGAAGCTCTCGAAGTTGAAGGCGGGATCGGCAGGCATGCGCACGGTCACGATGATGGGCGCCTGGATCGCGTCGGGAAGAAGGGTCTGGAACCCCAAGGCGCGCAGACCGTCCACGAGGATGCGGCAATTGTTCGCGTAGCGCGCGCCCCGTCCCGCCGTGCCGCCCTCCGCGGCGTGCTCGGCGAGCGCCTGGTCGAGCGCGGCCAACACGTGGGTGGGCGGCGTGAAGCGCCACTGCCCGGTCTTCTCCATGCTGACCCACTGATCGTGCAGGTCCAAGGAGAGCGAGTGCGCGTGGCCGCGAGCCGTTTCGAGCGTGGACTGGCGAATGATGGCGAAGCCCACGCCGGGCACTCCCTCCAGGCATTTGTTCGACGAGGCCACCAGCGCGTCGTACGGCACGCGGCTCGCGTCGAGGGGAAGGGCGCCGAAGGCGCTCATGGCGTCCACGAGCAGGCGGCGACCGTGGCGTGCCGTCACCGAGGCGATCTCTTCCACGGGGTTCAGCACGCCCGAGGTAGTTTCGCACTGGATCACCGCCACGTGGGTGATGGCCGGATCGGCGACGAGACTCGCGTCGAGGGCGGTCGCGGACACCGGCGTATCCTCCGCGGTCTCGATCACCACGCAGGCCCGCCGGAGGTACTCGCAGATGCGGACCATGCGCTTGCCGTAGGCGCCGTTCACGAGGATCGCGACCTTGCCCGCGCGAGGCACGAGGGTGGCGAGCATGGCCTCCACGATGAAGGTGCCGCTTCCCTGCAGCGGGACGCAGACGTGGGTCCCCTCGCCGCCCGCCAGCTCCACCAGCCGCTCGCGGACGCGTGCGTTGAGCTTGATGAACTCAGCGTCCCGCGATCCCCAGTCCCGGAGCATCGCCTCCTTGACGGTGCGGGACGTGGTGAGAGGCCCCGGGGTCAGCAGCCAGGGATTGCGTCTCGACTCGGTCATGGCGTGCTCCTTGTCAGCTCTTGATCTTGACCCCATCGGGATCGTACGGCGGCCGCAGGCTCGCCCGCGCCGTGGCGCGGGTGCCGCCGATTTCGATCTCGAAGGCAGTGTCGCGAAGAGTGCGCTCGTCGACACCCTCGGCCTCCTGCACGTAGCCCATGGCCACGGCCCGGCCCAGGCTGTGGCCGTACGCCGCGGAGGTCGTGGAGCCCACGATGCGTCCACCGCTCCAGATCGGCTCGTCGCCCAGAGGATAGGCCTCGGGGTCGTCGAGGACAAAATTCACGAGCCTCCTCGTCATGGGCTTTCCGCGCCGGGCGATGAGCGCGTCCCGTCCGATGAAGCCGCCCGGCTTGTCGAAGCGCACGGCGAAGCCGAGCCCGGCCTCCAGCGGGGTGTCCTCGGTGGTCAGCTCGCGCCCCCACGCGCGATAGGCCTTCTCCATGCGCAGGGACTCGATCGCGTAGTAACCGGCGTCCCGCAGGCCGAGTTCGCGGCCCGCCTCCTGGAGCGCGTCGTAGACGTCGGCGGCACACTCCACCGGGACATATAGCTCCCAGCCGAGCTCGCCCACGTAGGTGATGCGAGAGGCACGCACCCGCGTCCGCCCCAGCCAGATCTCGCGGCTCGTCGCGAAGGGGAAGGCCGCGTTCGAGAGGTCGATGGGCGTGAGACGTGCGAGAAGGTCGCGCGAGCGCGGGCCCATGACCCCGAGGACGGCCGAGGCCCCCGTCACGTCGGTGAGGACAGCCCGCGCCCCCTCGGGGAGGTGACGCCGGATCCAGTGGAAGTCCCGCGTGCTCTGGCTCGAGCCCGTCACGATGAAATAGGCGTCGGCGGCGAGCCTCGTCACCGTCAGGTCACTCTCGAAGCCGCCCCGGTCGTTGAGCATGCCGGTGTAGACGAGGCGGCCCGGCTCTATCGCCACGTCATTGGCGCAGACCCGCTGGAGGACGCGCTCGGCGTCGGGGCCTTCGAGGCGGAACTTGGCGAACGAGCTTTGGTCGAACAGGGCCACCGCCTCGCGACAGGCTCGATGCTCGGCCGCCGCGTGGGGAAACCAGTTCTGACGGCCGAAGGAATATTCGGTCTCTGGAGCGATGCCCTCGGGGGCGAACCAGTTCGCCCGCTCCCAGCCCATCTTGCTCCCGAAGCACGCGCGGCGGACGTGCAGTCGTTCGTGGAGGGCGGAGCGGCGGAGGCCCCGTCCGCTCTGGAGCTCGCGATTGGGAAAGGCCACGAAGTAGTGCACGCCCACGATCTCGCTCACCCGCTCGCGGAGGAACTCGGGATTGGCGTGGAACGGTGCAAACCGCCGGATGTCCGCCGGCCAGAGGTCCATGGGCGCCCGGTCGTCGGCGATCCACTGAGCGAGCGCTTGCCCCGCCCCGCCCGCAGCGGCGATGCCCCCGGAACAGAACCCCGCTCCCACATAGTAGCGCCGCACCTCGGGCGCCTCGCCGAGGATGAAGTAGTTGTCCGGCGTGAAGCTCTCCGGCCCGTTCATGAGTAGCCGCACCTCGGCCGTCTCCAGGGCCGGCACGCGCTGGATGGCGTGCCGCATCAGCGGCTCGAACTTCTCCCAGTCCTCGGGCAGAGTGCCGAAGCTGAAGCCCTTGGGAATGCCCGCCATCCCCCACGGCTTGGCCCATGGATCGAAGCCGCCCATCAAGAGGCCCGCCACCTCTTCCTTGAAGTAGACGTGGCCGTCGGTGTCTCGCAAGACGGGCAGATCGGGCGTCACCCCGTCGATGGGTTTGGTGACGATGTACATGTGCTCGCAGGCGTGCAGCGGAACCGTCACCCCGCTCAGCCTCCCGAGCTCACGCGCCCACATCCCCGCGCAGTTGACGAGGATCTCGGTGGCGATGGTACCTTCCGTCGACTCCACGGCCGACACCCGGCCGCTCTCGATCCGCACGCCGGTGACCGTCACCCCTTCGTGGATTTGCGCGCCCCTCGCGCGAGCGCCGCGGGCCAAGGCCTGGGTGATGTCCGTGGGATTGGCCTTGCCGTCGCTGGCGATCCACACCGCGCCGACCAGGTCGTCGGTGCGCATGAGCGGATAGCGCTCTCCCGCCTGCTTGGCGGTGATCACCTCCGCCTCGATGCCGAAGGAGCGCGCGAGGGCGGCGTTCCGCTCGAGTTGCACCATGCGCTCGCGGGTGCGAGCGACACTGACGCTGCCGCAGCGCTTCCATCCCGTGGCCTGGCCCGTCTCCGTCTCCAGGCGGCTGTAGAGATCGGCACTGTAGCGGATGAGCTGGGTCAGATTGCTGGAGGAGCGGAGTTGGCCCACGAGCCCGGCCGCGTGCCACGTGGTCCCGCCGGAGAGCCGCCCCTGTTCGAGAAGAACCACCTCCGACCAGCCGAGCCCCGCCAAGTGATAGGCGACGCTCGTCCCCACGATCCCGCCCCCCACGATGACTGCGCGGGCGTGGGCGGGCAGCGGCATTACTGGGCGCGGTTCAGGGCGAGATCGAAGATGTCGAAGTTCCGCAGGCGGCGCCCGGCGGGCAGCTCGCCGATGCGGCGGTTGAAGACCAGGGGCACCGACTGCTCGGTGACGCCGCCGTGCGACCGCAGCGGCGCGTCGAGCCCCGACAGGTCGTGCTTGGCCGCGCTGGTGCCGATAACGGTGTGGCGCGCGGAGACGGCGATGAGGTCACCCATGCGATCGGGAGGCAGTTCGAAGCGGCGGCATCCCTCTTCGCGGTCGAGCACGAGGTCCATGCCGGGGAGGGCGGCCACGCTGGCCGCGGCGGAGCGGGCGGAGACGCCATCGGGCAGATAGACGGTGGCGAAGGAGCCCAGGGCGCCGTGGTGCACCACGTAGGGATCGGTGATGGGCAGGATGACGCGCGCACGGCCAACGCCGAGCCACTTGTCGAGCATGTCCTGAAGGTAGATCACTTGGGGCAGGCCCGCGGCATCCGTCTTGGCGTTCATGCCGTGGTCGGCCGTGATGGCGATGGTGGCGCCGAGCTCGTCGAGCTGACAAAGATAACCGTCCATCATGCGGTAGAAGTCGTTGGCGGCCGCCGTGCCCGGCGCGTGCTTGTGTTGGATGTAGTCGGTGGTGGACAGGTAGAGGATGTCCGGCCGCGCCGACTCCATGAGCTTGACCCCAGCCGCGAAGACGAACTCGCTCAGGTCGGCGCTGTACACCGAGGGCAGCGGGAGGCCGACGAGCCCGAGCACGTCGGTGATGCCGTGCTCTGCCGCCGTCACCTTGTCCGCCTGCTCGGAAGAGAAGCAGATGCCGCGCATGCCGTGCCCGAGGAGGCGACGCAGCTTGTCCTTGGCCGTGACCACGCCCACCGTGGCTCCCGCGTGGGCGAAGGCGGCGAGGATGGTGTCGCAGCGGAGATACTTCGGATCGTTCATCATCACTTCGGCGTCCGCATCCCGATCCCAGAAGTAGTTGCCGCAGATCCCGTGCACGGCGGGCGGAACGCCGGTGACAATGGACAGGTTGTTCGGATTGGTGAAGCTCGGCACCACGGAGGCGCCGAGCAGGCTCGCCCCCGCCGCCGACGCCGCGGAGAGATACGGCATGGCCCCTGCCGCGTATGCGTGCTTCAGGTAGTCGGGCTCGCAGCCGTCGACGCACACCACCACGAGCGGCCGCGTGGGCCATGCGTAGCTGCGGCCGTTGACGGAGATCGGGCCGTCGCCGCGGGCCATCAGGACTGGCACCGGCCACGACTCAGATGGGACAGGGCCTGCGGGCGCAGCTCGGAGTAGAGCCGGCAGACGGCCTCGGCGACACAGGGCCAGCGATGATCGGCAGCCCAGCGCACGGCCTCGCGCCCGAGGCGCGCGCGCGTCCTTGGGTCGAGAAGGAGGAGCTTGAGTCGATCGGCGAGCGCGCCCGCGTCTCCCTCGGGAACGAGATAGCCGGTGACGCCGTCCTTCACCGTGGTGGTGAGCCCGCCCACGCGCGAGGCCACCACGGGACTGCCACAGGCCATGGCCTCGAGGGCGACCATGCCGAAGCTCTCGTAGTACGAGGGCATCACCGTCGCCTCTGCCGCCACGTAGAAGTAGCGCAGACGTCGCTGCGGCTGCGCGCCCAGGAAGCGGACGCGACCCTCCAGACCGAGGCCGACCACCCGGGAGCGGAGCCGCGCCGCGTGCTGGCTCGACGGCTCGTCGGCGTCGCCGCCCACGATGTAGAGCCTGGCCACCCCGCCGATGCGCGCCATGGCCTCGAGCAGCGTCTCGAGGCCCTTGATGGGCTGGAGACGGCCGACGTAGAGGAGGGCAGGCTCGGGGGGCAGCTCGAGGAGATCCTTGGCGGCGGCCTGGGACATGGGCTGAAAGAGCTCAGTGTCCACACCGCACGGGATCACCGAGATGTTCTCGGCGGCCGCACCGTAGTACCACACGAGGTGGGCGCGCTCCACCACGTTGGCGGCCACGATGCGGTCGGCTTCTTTGACGATGCGCGACTCCTCGTCGATGCGCAGGTCGGGCTCGAGGTCCGCCGGCCCCTGCGCCACCGAATTCTTGAGCCTACCCAGGGTGTGGAACATCTGCACGAGAGGCACACCCCAGCGCTCGCGCAACTCGAGGCCCGCCACCCCGGAGAGCCAATAGTGCGCGTGGATCACGTCGTAGTCGATGCCTTCTGCCCAGCGATGCGCCTCCACCCCCTCGATGAACTCTGGCAGGTGCGGATGGATGGCCTGACGCTCGATGGGGGCGGCCGGGCCCGCGAGGAGATGGATGACCCGCGCGCCTTCCCCAAGGTCGACGATGTGGGGGATCGAGGCGTTCTGCGACCGCGTGAACACGTCCACGCCGACGCCCATGCGCGAGAGCTCGCGCGCCGTCTCGCGCACATAGACGTTCATGCCGCCCGTCTCTTTGCCGCCGAGGGCGGCCAGAGGACAGGTGTGTACGCTGAGGATCGCGACGCGCAGGCTCACGGACGCACCTGCATGCGAAAGAGTTCCCGAGGCTCTGGACCGAAGGCGTACTTGTAGGGTTCCTCGCCGCGGAGGAAATCGAAGACGGGGATGCGGCGGGTGATGGCGTCACCGATGACGTGGGCGAGGAGCACCAGACCGGGGGCGAGCTTCGCGTGGGTGGGGTCGAAGCCGGAATTATAGAGGCCGACCGAGCCGCCGTACTCGAGGCAGAGGAAGCTGGCCACCGCCGCGCCGTCCCAGTCGAGGAACCACAGCCGCGCCCAACCGGCGGCGGCGAGGGTGCGGGTCGAGTCGCGGAAGAACTCCTCCATGCGCCCATCCATGAAGCGCGCCTTGCCGACCTTGGAGAGACGGTGGAGCCGGAGGAAGTCCGCCAGGGCCTCGTCCCAGCCTTCCCACGCGGCGTGCGAGCGCACCGAGGTCCCCGGCAGCTCGCGCTCAAGCTTCCGTATCTTGCGCCGCAGCTCGTGCCGATCCTTGCCGGACAGCCGCTCGAGATAGGCATCCCACGAATCGGGTAGCGCGAGGACGGGACAGCGGTCCTCGCGCTCCACCGTGACCGTCAGGCCGGCGCCCGTGGACAGTCGGGGCACGATCTCGATGGTGGGTGACACGGCCCGGATAGCGTGCAGATCCCACTCGCACATCTCCGCTGCGCGATGCTGGAGGAGAGCGGCCCACACCTCCTCCTCGAGGCCGGCGGGCACGATCAGATCGAGATAATCGGAAACGTCGATGCCGCCGATGAAGCGGCGCACCCCAGAACCCTCCTCGTAGAGAGGAAGGATGCCCGCGAGCGCTCCCGCGTCATCCGAGACCGTGAGGAGCTGGAGAGGTCGCCCGCCGAGAAAAGCGCGCGTCCAGGCTGTCTGCCACTGCCAGGTGAGGAAGAGCGAGGGATGCTGCGCGCGGTCCAGTAGTGCGTTCCAGCGCGATTCGTCGAGGCCCTCGAAGCCTGCGAGAGGCTCAACCTTCATCGGTCCCTCCGGCATCGGTCCCTCCGGCATCCGAGTAGCTTGCCTCACCGCCCGGATCCCCCAGGTCTCCGCTATCCTCCCCGGAGGCCTCGTCCATGGCGGCCTCGAGATCGTCGCCGAGGTCCTCCCCCATCTCCTCTCCCATGCGCTTGACGAAGCGCGCAACGCTGGCAGGGTCGTTCTCGTCGAGGTCTCCGAGCTGGGAGGGGTCGGCGGCGGCTTCGAGTCGGGCGTCTTCAGACTTGGGGGTGGCGAACCGGGACATGAGGCGGGAGAGCTGTCCGCTGCCGCAGCGCGGACATCGCGGGTCGCCGGCCGCCGCGAAGGACCGCACGAGCAGACTGACGCGTCGATGGCAGCCTTGGCAGTCGTACTCGTAGATGGGCACGCTCGATCCTCGGGGTTTCCGGCCTTGAGATGCCACATCCTAGCACGCGGTTGCAAGGGGGGCGGCCGCGCGGCCAGCGCGGGCGGTTCCATGATGGGAAGCCTTCAGGAGCAAGGGTTATCACCCTCGTCTACAAATATTGGTGAGGGAGCGACACCCAGCTTGGGGAAACCTGTCGAATATGGCCCGATTGGAAGGTTTTTCGGGGACGCCGCGCGCGGTGACGGCTGGCACCGCCCTTGCGATAGAGCAGGGTGTCATGGTCAGGAACCAGCGAGGATTCACGATCATCGAGCTGCTGGTGGTAGTGGCCGTCATCGCCGTCCTCACCCTCATCTCGTTTACCGTCTATAGCAACGTCCAGTCCCGCTCGCGGCTGGCGAAGGCGCAGGCGGACACGCGCATCATGGCCAGCGCCGTCGGGGCGTTCCAAGCGCACATGGGGCAGATGCCCGCCGTCCTCGGCGATCTCACCGTCTCCCAGACCAACGTCGGCGGTCAGGTCGGCGGGCCCTTCATGGCCTCGGACGCGGTGCCTCCGGCAGGATGGACTTACAGCTACAGCACGGGCGGCACCTACGGCTACAGCATCACGGCCACGGGCGACAATACCAGCCTGTCTCTGCCTTGAGGCAACGCCTCACCCCGACCGACCAAGAGGACCGAGAGCGCTTCCTTCGCCAGGTCAGTTCGCCAGGCCAGGAGGAAGGGGTAGCGTTCCGGGCTGCCGCAGCCAGCTAGTGGAAATCGTGCGAGGGCACCTGCGATAGGCGGTGGCGGAGCGGCTCGATCCGCCCCGCGCGGACGGAGATCACGCCCTCCCGATGCTCCAGCACACCCGCGATGAGCAGGAAGGGCTCGTTCACCAGGGTGAGCCGGTGACGATGGAAGAGCGGTGGCGGCACCACCACGTTGACGAGGCCCGTCTCGTCCTCGAGGTTCAGAAAGACGAAGCCTTTGGCGGTACCAGGCCGCTGACGCACCACCACCGCCCCCGCCACCCGCAGAGGACGGCCATCCTTCATGCCCGGCAGATCGGCGGCGCGCGCCACACCCTCGCGCACGAGGCGGGCGCGGTGGAAGGTCATGGGATGCGGGCCCAGGGTCAGGCCGGAACCTTCGTAGTCGGTCACCATCGCCTCGGTCGTCGTCATGGGGGAGAGCGGCGACGGCTCGGGCGGCGTCTCGAGAGCCCGATAGAGCGGGCCTGAGGGCCGCGCCGCCCGCTCCACCTCCCAGAGGGCGGCGCGCCGCTCGAGGCCAAGGCTGCCGAGCGCGCCCAGCTCGGCTAGCCGCGCCAGTTCGTCGCTCCGCAACCCCGCGCGCTGCACGAGATCGTCGGCGGAAGTGAAGGGTCGCTCCCGCTCCATGCGTCGTCCCGCCTCCTCCCGGAGCCCCCGCACATAGCGGAGCCCGAGGCGCACCGTCCCGTCGTCCTCGATCGAGCAGAACCAGTCCGAGCGGTTGACATCCAGGGAACGGATCACCTGCCCGTGGCGCGCGGCATCGCCCACGATGGTGGCGGGGTGATAGAAGCCCATGGGCTGGTTGTTGAGCAGCGCCGCGTAGAAGGCGGCGGGATGATGCGCCTTGAGAAACGTGCTGGCATAGGCGAGGAGGGCGAAGCTCGCCGCATGGCTCTCAGGAAATCCATAGAGGGCGAAGGAGGTGATGGAGCGGATGATGGCCTCCGCGGCCTCGCCGGTGATTCCCTTTGCCGCCATGCCCGCGCGGAGCTTCTTCTCCACCTCGTCCATGGCCTGTTTGCGGCGCTTGAAACCGAAGGCTCGGCGCAGCTCCTCCGCCTCCCCGCCCGTGAAGCCCGCGGCGGCCATGGCCATGCGCAGGAGCTGCTCCTGGAAGAGCGGCACCCCGAGGGTGCGCCGGAGGATGGGCTCGAGCACGGGGTGTGGCACGGTGGGGCGCTCACGCCCCGCTCGGCGCCGCAGGAAGGGATGAACCATGTCGCCGACGATGGGTCCCGGCCTGATGATGGCGACCTGGACGACCAGATCGTAGAAGCGCTCGGGCTTGAGCCGCGGCAGGGTCGCCATCTGGGCGCGGCTCTCCACTTGGAAGACGCCAATGGTGTCGGCGCGCTTGAGCATGTCGTAGACGGTGGGATCGTCGGCGGGCAGGTGGGCCAGGTCCACATGGCCGCCGCGACGGCGGATCATCCCCAGCGCGTCTTCCAGGAGCGCCATCATCCCAAGCCCGAGGAGATCCACCTTGATGATGCCCATGGCTGCACAGTCGTCCTTGTCCCACTGGACGACCGAGCGCTCGGGCATGGCGGCGGGCTCGAGAGGGACCACGCTGTCGAGCCGTCCCGCGCAGATCACCATGCCTCCCGAGTGCTGGCCGAGATGGCGCGGTAGATCCTGGATGGCCGTCCACAGGTGCGCGAAGTGCCGCATCACCGGCATCTCGGGATCACAGCCTGCCTCGCGGAGATGGACGAGGAGGGAATCGCCGGGATCCTTGTACTCCCAGTCGCTGACCAGCGCGGAGAGGCGATCGCAGAGCGCGGGAGGCAGCCCGAGCGTCTTGCCCACCTCGCGCGCCGCGCTCCGTCCGCGATAGGTGATGACGTTGGCGGTCATGGCCGCGCCCAGGCGCCCGTAGCGCTGGTAGACGTACTGGATGACCTGCTCGCGTCGGTCGCCGCTCGGCAGGTCGAGGTCGATGTCGGGCCACTCCCCGCGCTCCTCGGAGAGGAAGCGCTCGAAGAGCAGCTCCATGCCCACCGCGTCCACCGCGGTGATGCCCAGGGCATAGCAGACCGCGCTGTTGGCGGCGGAGCCGCGCCCCTGCACCAGGATGTCGTGACAGCGGCAGTACTCGATCAGGTCCCACACGATGAGGAAGTAGCCCGCGAGGTCGAGGCGGCCGATGAGCTCGAGCTCGTGCTCGATCTGATGCCGGGCGCGCTCCGCGAGCGGACCCGTGCCGTAGCGGACCTTGGCGCCCCGCTCGCACAGCACGCGGAGAAATCCGATGGGCGTCTGGCCGGGAGGCAGCGGGAACTCGGGGAAGCGATAGCCGAGGTCCTTGAGGGTGAAGCCCAGACGCAGGGCGAGCTCGCCGCTATTGGCCACCGCGGCCGGGCAATCGGCGAAGAGCCGCTCCATCTCCTTCGCGGGCTTGAGGAATCGCTCGCTGTTGCGTGCGAGGAGCCGGCCCGCCTGCTCGAGGGTGACGCCGTGGCGGATGCAGGTGAGCGTGTCCAGGAGCGGCCGTTCCCCGCGCTCCGCCATAAGGGGCGCGTTGCTGGCGAGGAGGAGGAGTCCGCCGCGCTGCGCCTCCGCGCGCAGCCACTCGTTCTGCGCCTCGTGCTCGCGATCCAGATCGCGCTGGAGCTCGGCGTAGACGTTGAAGCGGCCGAAGAGTCCCACGAGCCGGTCGAGGGTGCGGCGCGCCGCATCATGGCCCTCGCGCGCGAGTCGATGAGCCACCGGCCCCTGTGGGCCTCCCGTCAAGCAGACGAGGCCGCCCGTGTGCGCCTCGAGGTCGTCCCACCCCGCGGCGCCTTCGCCTTTGGCCGCGCGCATCTTGATCCGCGTGAGGAGGCGGCAGAGATTGCCATAGCCCTCGGGATCCTCCACGAGGAGGGGGAGGCGGCCACCGTCCCGCATGCTCACCTCGGCGCCGACCAGCGGCATGAGGCCCAAGCGCGTGCAGGCCCGGTAGAAGCGCGGCGCGCCATAGACACCGTCGGCGTCCACGAGGGCGAGCGCCTGCTGCCCGAGGGCGGCCGCGCGCTCGGCCAGGACCTCGGGCAACGCTGCCGCTTCGAGGAAGGAGAACGCGCTCTTGGCGTGGAGCTCGACGTAGCTCAATCGTAGATGGCCTCGAGGCGCCAGCCACGGCTGTCGTGCGCGAGGCGACAGAGAGTGCCATCGGCCAGCTCCACGTCCCATTCGTCCCTGGCGTAGGCGGAGTCCGTCCACCAGTCGCCGGAAATCCGCCACGGCCCCGCGGTAGCGACGATGCGGCCATTGAGACCAGCCGCGCGGAGATGTGCGGGCGTTCCGGCGGTGAGAGCTACCTCGATGGACTTGGGTGGTCTCATGCGATGCATGGCGAGAGCGAATCCTATCCCCCTCACCTCTGACCCCCTCACCTCTGACCCCCTCACCCTGCCCTCTCCCCCTCGGGGGGAGAGGGTGAAGGGCAGGATGTGGTGGGTGTCGGGGCGATGGGTATCGAGGAGGGTGGGCGAGCCGACGCCGCGGGCGTCCACGAGGGCGCTCAGACGCGCCAGGGTCGCCGTGAGCTGACGCGGGCTCGGACGCGGCGGCTCGTCGAAGCGCGGCTGCACGGTGGTCACGCGCACGGGGCAGGCGCGGAGCGTGATGTCCTCTACCGCCGCGCGTGGTGGATGTGCAGCGAGCGAGGCGCGCACGAGAGCGGCCGCCGCCGCGGGATCCGAGAGCGGCGCGGCGGGAGCGCAGCGTCCGGCATGCGTGGTTCGATCAGCCAGCCGACAGGACCACTCGAAGGCATCCGCGCAAAGACCGTGACGGCTCATTCGCTCGCAGAGCATCTCGGTGAGGCTGGCCGCGAGATCGACGAGCGGATCGAGCGTCTGGACGCCCCAGGGACACTCCACAGACTCCTCGAAAATGGGCGGCGGTGTCCACAGCCGGAGCGGTGTCGCATCATCGCCGCGGGCCAGGCGCTGGAGCCGCGGGCCCTCGTCACCCAGACGCTCCGCGAGCCCGCGCGAGGGCAGATCGGCCAGCTCACCGAGGGTGCGGATGCTCCAGCGGTCGAAGCGCGCGGCCATGCGCGGATCCAGATCGAGGAGAGCCAGGGGTGCCGGCCCGAGCTTCCCGGCATCGCCGCCCGGCGGAATGATGGTGATGCTCTCCCCGCTCCGCGCCGCGAAGCGCGAGCCCGCCCGGCTACCCGCGATGCCGA
This sequence comes from Candidatus Methylomirabilota bacterium, assembly GCA_035311385.1. GTDB lineage: Bacteria > Methylomirabilota > Methylomirabilia > Rokubacteriales > CSP1-6 > AR37. The sequence continues at coordinate 514 of DATGCY010000051.1, read as the reverse complement.
TGCGGCCGACGAGCCCGCGCGCGGCGACGGCGTCGAGGAGCCGACGCGCGATCGCCTCCTCGTTTCCGAAGAGCTTTTCGAGCCCGCGCAGATCGAGATAGACCACACCCGGGCCGCCATCTTCCACCGAAGGTGAATGCGCGAGGGCCACCTCGAGAAGGACTCGCTGGATTCGCTCGTCGACGCCGGATACCACGAAGCAGGCGATGCGCGTCATGCCCGCCACTCCAGAAGCCAGGCCCGCTCCGGCGTGGCCAGTCGCGGCTCCGCGCGTGATCGCAGCACGCGCGCCTCGGAAACGAGACCACCCAGTCGGGTTGGCGCGTCCATGCTCACCCAGCTCGTCCGCACGCGGCGCACCGACACCACGAGAGCGGCGGTGCCGCCCAGGAGATGGCGTGGAGTGCGGACGATCACTGTAGCGCCGCTACCCTCCGCGGCGCGCTGCAGGCGGGTGCCCCAAGCGTCGGGCGCGGTGCCGGCCGCCGCGCCCAGATCGAGCGCGATGACCTCG
>DATGCY010000050.1:0-5192 GCA_035311385.1 Candidatus Methylomirabilota bacterium | reverse complement strand
CGGGGCGTGGTGGAACATCGGGGCCTCGCCGTCCGGCACGCCCGCCTCGCTCAGCGCGGGCTCGCGCTCGCGGAGGCGGTAGAAGGTCAAGAAGGTATTCCTCAGGATCTGAAACATCCAGGCGCGCATGTAGGTTCCCGGTTCGAAGCGGTGCGAGAAGCGGAGCGCGCGCGCGTACGTCTCCTGGACGAGATCCTCGGCCTCCGAGCCGTTGCGGGTCAGATAGACGGCGAGATTGTAGAGGGCGTCGACGTGCTTGAGAGCCTGCTGACGGAATTCGTCGTCGGCCACGACAAACTCGACGGGCCTACTCGAACCAGCGAGCCGGGAGGTCGGAGCGGCGAACCTCGTGCTCGTCGGCGAGGCTGTCGAGTAGCTCGCGGATGGTCTGATAGAGCACGGGATGCTCGAGCTCGGGAGCGAGGTCGGCGAGGGGGCGGAGGACGAAGGCTCGCTCGTGCATCAAGAGGTGGGGGATGTGCAGGTGATCGTGTCCGCTGATCACGCGGTCGTCGTAGAGGAGGATGTCGATGTCCAGGGGACGCGGCTCGTAGCGCTGGTCCTCCGGTCGGCCTCCGCTGCGGGCACGTCCCAGCGCCCGCTCCACGTCCTGCATTCGCTCGAGGAGGTGCGTGGGATCGAGGGTGGTCTCGATGGCTACCACGCAGTTGAAGAACCACGTCTCCCGACTCTGTGAACTCTCGCCGGGCCGCCGCTCCCACGGCTCCGTCCAGTACACGGGAGAGGCGTCCACGAACTCGACCTCAGGGAGGCTGCGCAGGCGCGTCACCGCCTGGCGCAGGAGCGCCGCGCGGTCACCCAGATTCGATCCGACGGAGAGAAACACCTTCGCCATGCGGGATTCTCGTGGCCTCCCCTAGCGCGAACTATTCTTGAACACGCGGAGCGTGAGGCGGGTCGGGGCCCGTCGTCGGGGGCGGGGGAGCGCTCCAGCTGCGTCACCCACTCGCCTGAATCGCCACCCTCCGGGCGGAGCACAGGCTTTGGGGATCCCACTCCACCAGAGCGCTCCCCCGCCCCCGCCGCCACCCGCCCCGATCGCACGTGAGACATTCATGAATAGTCCCGCCTAGCGGCGGCGGGTGATCTCGACGCCGGGAATGCCCTGCAAGCCCTCCATGGGCGGGGTGAGCTTGCGTACGCGCACCCGTACCTCGGTGCAGGGGAACTCGCCGAGGAGCATAGCGGCGAGCCGGCCCGCGAGGCGCTCGAGGAGGTTGACGCGCTCCTTGGTCGCCACCTCGACGATACGCGTGGCGACGAGCCCGTAGTCCACCGTGCTCCGCAGATCGTCGGAGGCCGCCGCCGGCTCCAGGTCCACCGCGAGCGCCGCGTCGACGGAGAACCATGCCCCTACCGTCTGCTGGGCTCGCGTCACGCCGTGATGGCCGTAGAAGCGCACGTCCTCGAGAAAGATCGTGTCTCCGCTCAGAGCTTGAGCCCCTTGAGCCGTTCCATGGCCTCGGCGAGGCGCTTGGCATCGATGGTGAGGGCGACCCGGTAGAAGCCCTCCCCGGAAGGACCGAAGCCTACCCCGGGGGTGATCACACAGCCGACCTCTTCGAGGAGACGGGAGGCGAAGGTGCGCGAGTCGAGACCCTTGGGCACGGGTGCCCACACGAAAAAGGCGGCCTTGGGTACGTCGACGTCCCAGCCGAGGCTCTTGAGCCCGCTTACCACGATGTCGCGGCGCTCCTGATAGATGCGCCGGTACTGCTCGGGGATGTCTTGGGGGCCGTTGAGGGCGGCGATGCCCGCCTCCTGTACGGCCTGGAACACGCCCGAGTCCACATTGGTTTTGATCTTGCCGAGCCCGGCGAGATAGCGCGCGTTGCCGACACAGAATCCGAGCCGCCAGCCCGTCATCGAATAGGTCTTGGACAGAGAGTGGAACTCCACGCCGACGTCGATGGCTCCCGGCGTCTCGAGAAAGGAGGGCGGCGTGTAACCGTCGAAGCGCAATTCCGAGTACATGGCGTCGTGGCAGACGATGATGCCGTGCCTGCGTGCGAAGGCGACCACGCGGGCGAAGAAGTCGCCGCCCACGACCGCGGCGGTGGGGTTGTTCGGATAGTTGAGGTACATGAGCTTAGCCCGCCGCGCGACGTCGGCCGGGATCGCGTCGAGGTCGGGGAGGAAGCCATTCTTCCGGAGGAGCGGCATGAAGTGCACATCGCCGCCCGCGAACCACGTCCCCGCCGCGTAGACGGGATAACCGGGATCGGGCACGAGGACGACGTCCCCCGGATTGACCCAGGCCAGCGGCATGTGCGCGGTGCCTTCCTTGGAGCCGATCAAAGTGAGGGCTTCCGTCTCCGGATTCAGGGTGACGCGGAAGCGGCGCTTGTACCAGTCGGTCACGGCGCTGCGGAAAGAGAGCAGCCCTTCGTAATCGGGATAGCGATGGTTGGCCGCGTTCTCCGCCGAGCGCTTCATGGCCTCGATGATGTGGGGCGGGGTGGGCAGGTCGGGATCGCCGATGCCCATGTCGATCAGGTCCGCTCCGCGCGCGCGCGCCTCGCGCTTCTTCTTGTCGATCTCGGCGAAGAGATAGGGCGGCAGCTTGCGCAGCCGCTCGGCCAGCTCGAGGGTCTTGGGGGAATCCGCCACGCTAGGCCTCCTGGAGCTTGATCACGGGGTTCTTGAGGCTGCCGATGCCGTCGATGCGCACCTCGACGCGATCGCCGGGCTGGAGCGGTCCCACGCCGGCCGGAGTCCCCGTGGCGATGACATCGCCGGCGAGGAGCGTCATCACCGCGGAGACGCGGGCGACCATGTCCTCCACGGGAAAAACGAAGCTCTTGGTGTTGCCGGCCTGGCGCCGCTCTCCATTGACCCAGGTCTCCACCTCGGCGGCGTTGGGATCGACGTCGGTGGAGATGCAGGGGCCGATCGGGCAGAAGGTGTCGAAGGCTTTGGCCCGCGTCTGTTGATGATCACGCTGCTCGATGTCACGGGCGGTGAGATCGTTGAGGCAGGTGTAGCCCAGCACGTAGTCGCGTGCGCGCTCGGCAGGCACGTGGCGGCAGCGCTTGCGGATCACGATGGCGAGCTCGCCCTCGTAGTCCACCCGGCGCGCCTGGGTCGGATAGATGATGGGGTCGTCCGGCCCGCACAGCGCGGAGAGTGGCTTGAGGAAGAGGAGCGGCTCGTCCGGCACGCGGAGATGCATCTCCTCCGCGTGCTCGCGGTAGTTCAGGGCGAGGGCGACGATCTTGGTCGGGACGACCGGGGCGAGCAGCACCGCCTGCCTCACCGGCCAGCGCCTCCGCCCCTTCTTGAAGAAGCCGTAGGGCGTGCCTGCGTACTCCACGATGTGGGTGCCGTCGAGCACGCCGTAGCGTGTCTTGCCCGCCGCCTTGAAGCGGACGATTTTCACGGGGCTAATCCCAGGACGTCCTGCATCGAGTAGAGGCCCGGCTTGGCCTGGGCGATGAACTTGGCCGCGCGGAGAGCCCCCCGGACGTAGGTGTCGCGGTTCAGGGCGCGATGGGTGAGCTCGAGGCGCTCGCCGAGGCTGCCAAAGCTCACGGTGTGTTCGCCCACTGCGTCGCCTGAACGGATCGAGTGGACGCCGATCTCCTTCCGCGTCCGCTCGCCGGGCAGACCGTGTCGGCCATACACGCCGACCTTCGTCAACTCGCGCCCAAGGGTCTTGGCCACGATCTCGGCCATGTGGGCGGCGGTGCCGCTCGGTGCGTCCTTCTTGAAGCGGTGGTGGACCTCGGTGATCTCCACGTCGTAGTCGTCGCCGAGCAGCTTCGCCATGTCTGCCAGCACGCGGAAGGCGACGTTCACGGCCACGCTCATGTTCGGGGAGAGGAGGATGGGGATCTCCCGGGCGAGGCGGTCGATCTCCTCGCGCTGGGCCGAGGCGAAGCCCGTGGTGCCGATCACCGCGCGCCCGCCCTGGCGCGCGGCCATGCGGAGATGCCCGAGGCTCGCGTCGGGCACCGAGAACTCGATCAGGATCCGGTCGCGGGCGAGCGCCCCCTCGGGATCGGCGATGAGGGAGACGCCGAGCTTGCCAACCCCTGCCACCTCACCCGCATCCTTGAGGAGCGCAGGATGCCCGGGCGCTTCCAGAGCCGCGGCCAGGCGCAGATCGGGCTCTTCCTGGATGAGGGCAACGAGACGACAGCCCATCCGGCCGGCGGCGCCGGCGATCACTACATCGGCCATCTCGGGGCTCAGCCCTTGAGGAGGCCGTGCTGAGTGAGGATCGTCTTGAGCCGCTCGCGATTGGCCGCGCCCATGGGACACATGGGCAGACGGAACTCGGGGGCGAGCATCCCCATCATGCCCATCGCTTCCTTCACGGGGATGGGGTTGGTCTCGAGGAACATGGCACGCGACAGCGGGAAGAGCTTGAGGTGCAGATCGCGGGCGAGCTTCCAGTCACCGGCAAGCGCGGCGTGTGTCATCTCAGCCGTCTCGCGCGGGACAATGTTGGCCACCACGGAGATCACGCCACGGCCGCCCACCGACATGAGGGGCAGGGTGAGATTGTCGTCGCCCGAAAGCACACTGAAGTCCGGCCCGCACGCGAGCACGACCTGGGTCATCTGATCGAGTGACCCCGAGGCCTCCTTGACCCCCACGATGTTCGGGCAGTCCTTGACGAGGCGGGCCAGGGTGTCCGTCTCCACGTTGACCGCGGTGCGGCCCGCGATGTTGTACACGACGATGGGAAGGTCCACCGCTTCCGCTACCGCGCGGAAGTGGCGATAGAGACCTTCCTGGGTCGGCTTGTTGTAGTAGGGATTGACCACGAGGGCGCCCGTGGCCCCCGCCTTCCTGGCGTGGCGGGTGAGGTCGATCGCTTCCGAGGTGGCGTTGGACCCTGTCCCCGCGATGATGTGGAGCCGGCCGCGCGCCGCCTCGATGACGATCTCGACCACGCGCCGGTGCTCGTCGTGGCTCAAGGTCGGCGACTCTCCCGTGGTGCCGCACGGTACGATGCCGTCCGTGCCCTGGGCCGCGTGCATCTCGACAAGCTGCTTGAGCTTGGCCTCGTCCACCTTACCGTCGGTGAAGGGAGTGACGAGCGCGACGATGGAACCCTGGAACATGGGGCGCATAGTGAAACCCTCCATGGCTCGAGGCCGTCCGCGAGAGGAAGTCGTTTCACTCTAGCACTCAAGCCGGAAATACTTCAAGAGTCCTCGACG
>DATGCY010000049.1:0-5042 GCA_035311385.1 Candidatus Methylomirabilota bacterium | reverse complement strand
AGGATGGCCCGCAGTCCTGCGCTGCTCATGTATTCCAGCTTCCCGGCGTTCAGGAGCAGCTTGCGGTCGGGCCCCTGGGCGATCTTGTTCAGCTCGGTGGAGGCAGGACCGGCGGTACGCGAATCCAGCCGGCCGATCATGTCCACCACCAGGACGTCTCGCACGCGCCGCGTTTGGGTCTCCACCTCGTCGCCTCCCCTCTCGGCCTGACCTCGGTTGTGGGTGCCGTCATGAAGGCCCCGGTCCCTCGCCACCTCCGCGGAAGGATCCGCGCGAAGCCCTGGCACTGCCTTGACGAGCGTGATCACGTTGCGACCGTCCTGCCGACGGTACGTCGCCTCGTCGGTGAGCCGCTTCACCAGATGGATGCCCAGGCCGCCGGGCTCCCGCTGCTCGAGGGGTAGGCTCGTGTCCGCGGCGCGGGCGACCAGCGGATTGAACGATACACCATCGTCGAGCACGGTCACCGCGATCCGGTGCCCGGCCAACTCCAGGCGCACCTCGATGTCGTGTGGCCCGCCGTCGTGATACGCATGGCGGATGATGTTGCCCACGATCTCGTCACACACGATCCGGACCTCGGCCAAGGTCGCGGCCGCCACCCCGCCCCGCACCCCGAGCCGGTCGAGCGCCTCGTCGAGCAGGGCGAGCTCGCTGAGCTGGTTGCGCAGCACCACCGTCTCGGCGAACACGGCTGGTATCTTTTCCGGCGGCCTGAATCGCAGGGCGAGCACCGTCACGTCGTCGGCACGTTCCACCCCGATCTCGAAGCGCTCCACGGCAGCGAGCAGACCATCGACCACCGTCTCGACCGGCCGCGCGCCCTCTGCCCGCACGATCTCCGCCAGGCGCTCCTCGGAGAAGAGCTGCCCGGTGGCATCCTGCGCTTCGCTCACGCCGTCGGTGTAGAGCACGAGCAAGTCGCCGGGACCGAGCGGGCGGCGTGACTCTCGGTAGACGACGTGCGGCGCCACGCCCACCAGCGGCCCGTGGCGCTCGTCGAGACGCGCGAGGGAGCCGTCGGCCTGGCGGAGGAAGGGCGAGTCGTGGCCGGCGTTGGTGTAGACGAGCTCGCCGGTGCGCACGTCGAGCCGGCCCAGGAAGAGCGTGACGAACATGCACTTGTCGTTCTCACGGCCCAGCTCGGTGTTGAGGTACCCCGCGATCTTCGCGGGCGACGGCTCCTCGGCGCTCCGTGTCCTGATCAGGGTCTTGGTGACGGCCATGAACAGGGCGGCGGGCACCCCCTTGTCGGAGACATCGCCGACGCAGAAGACAAGGTGGTGGTCGTCGACGAAATAGAAGTCGTAGAAGTCCCCTCCCAGCTCCCGCGCGGGCCGCAGCGTCGCGTACACGGACACCTCGTCACGTCCGGGGAACGCGGGGAACCCGCGCGGCAGCATGCTGAGCTGCAGATCGTGGCCGACCGTGAGCTCGCCCTCCATGCGCTCGTGGTGACCGCGAATGATGTCGTAGGCTGCCTCGAGCTTGCTGGCAGCGGCGGCCGTGGCCAGTCGGTTCCACGCGAACACGCCGCTCAGCGCGACGATAAGGAGCAGAGACACCGCGGTGGCCACGCGGGTCTGACGCTGGTAGTCGCCCAGGGGCCCGTACGCCTCCGCAAGCCCGACCTCCGTAGCGCTGCCGATGCCATAGCGCTCGTTCCACGTCCAGGCACCGATGACGGGCACGCCGCGGTCGTCCCGATAGCCGTCGAGATCCTCTCCGGGGCGCCCCGCCACTGCTGCTCGTGTCATCCGCGTGTTCAGCGACTCGGGGCCGCGCAGCTGGTCGCGGAACCGGCTCTCGCTGACGATCGATCCGGAACGGGTAAAGGCATAGCTCTCCCCCGAGGGGCCGAGGCGTCCGCGCTGGAGAATACGGCTCAGCTCGAGTCGAGGGTCGATGAGGAGGATCAACGCGCCACCGATGGCGCCCCGCCGGTCGGGCACCCCGGCGGCGACCAGGATGTCCTGGCGAGACCCCGTACCGTCGAGAGATCCGCGCGGGCTGTCGTCGGGAAAAAGGATCATGGCATGGTCGGGGGCCGAGCTCAGCTCGGACACCAGCCCTCCTTCCAAGCGGCGCGCCGCCGCCGGGTCGAGGCGCGCCGCATCGTCACTGGCGAGCACCCGACCTTCCCCGTCGACGACGAGATAACCGGCGACGCCCGGTATCCGACGGAGCGGCGCGAGGAGCTCGCGCGCGTCTCTTCCGTCACGGGTCCGGGGCGCTTCGTCGAGAAGATTGCGAATTAGTGGCGAGCGAGCCCACGCGCTCGCCTCCTGATCGAGGCTGGTCAGCCAGTCGTCGACGGATCGTGCCGTGCTTCGGTGCACGGCCTCGAGGGCGCTCCTGACGCCCTCTCGTACCTTGTCGTTGGTGCTCTCGCTCAGCCACCAGGAGAGCGCAAGCACGAGGACGCAGGCGACCACCGCGGCCACGAACATTGGCCACACCGTCCACACGGCGAGGCCGAGGGTGAGCCCGGAGCGGTGGCCGAGGGGGGTGTCACCGGGTTTCGGCCCCGCGCGCCGCGCGACGGGCGCAAATCGATAGCGGGCGACCACCGCGAACGAGACGAGCACGAGGACGACGGCCGTGCCGAGGCCGGCGATCACCACCACGTGCAGCCGCTCGCCCCGGCGTCTGAGCTGCTGCACCTCCGCCGCCGTGCGGGACTCGACTCGGGTGAGGAAGTCCTGGATCGGCGCCATGATCTCGGCTTTGGCGAGGTGGTACTCCTGACCGTGCAGGAGCTCCCGCGCCAGGTCCATGTTCGGCGGGCCCACGAGAGTGAACTGTCCCCGTCCATCGAGAAACTTCCCCTCGACCGCGTTCATGGCTCGCGTCTCGAGGGCGACCAGCGCGTCGGAGCGTCGCTTGGCCTGCTGCAGGAGCGCGAACTCCTCGTCGGAGAATCGCGCCCTGCGCATGAGCTGCTCGAGGGAGACCGCCGTCTCGTCGCGCCGCGGCGGCTTGCCCCACGCGACCACGAAGTCCCAGTAGACGTTGCCATAGTCGAGGGGGCGCGGCGCCGTACCGTCCCGGATCGCGAGGATCCGGTCGAAGTAGGTGCGGTAGCGCGCCTCCCCGGTGACGGCGTAGAGCCGCGCCATGCGCGTCAGGTCATCGGAGCTCTGGCGCAGCTCGTCGGCGAGCTTGTACGACTCGTAGCGGCGCACCTCTGCTTGCGCGATGTCCGCCTCCGTCTTCACCGCTTGCGACACCACGTACAGGCTGCCGCTGATGAGGACGAAGACCGCCACACAGATGACCAGGAGACCCGTCTTGATGGACACGCGACCTCCACCTCCATGTCGTGGGAGACGTGGATTGATTTTCTAGCATCGATCGGAGCCGATTGACAACCGCGCGCCGCCGCCGCAGAGTCAGGGCCGCGCGCGTGGTCGTAGGTGCGCGACGCTTTAGGTCAACTTCTGGCGAAAGGATCCCGTCATGCCGAGCTTTGGCGCTCACGGTGCCACGATCTACTACGAAGAGTTTGGCGAGGGCTTCCCGATCCTGACCTTCGCCCCGGCCGGACTCCAGTCCACCATCGAGGTCTGGAGCCAGCCGGCCGCGCCCATCAATCCCACCATTGAACTCGCCACGCGCTTTCGGGTGATCGCCATGGACCAGCGCAACGCGGGGGGTCGATCGCACGCGCCGATTAGGTCGCAGGATGGCTGGTCCACCTACACCGCCGATCACGTCGCCCTGCTGGATCATCTCGGCATCGATCGGTGCCATCTCTACGGGCAGTGCATCGGCGGCTCCTTCATCCTGAGCCTCCTCAGAGCCCAGCCCGAGCGCGTAGCCTCCGCCGTGCTCGCGCAGCCGATCGGGCGAGTGGGAGCGATGCCACCGACTCGGTCGGCGCGGTTTGAGGCGTGGGTCGAGTCGCTCAAGGATCATCCCGAGGCGACCCCAGAGGTGCTGGACGCTTTCTACCGGAACATGTACGGGGCGGGTTTCGTCTACTGCGTGGACCGCGCGTTCGTCTCCACGTGCGCGACACCGTGCCTCGTCCTCGCCGGCAACGACGAAGCGCATCCATTGCCGATCTCCGAGGAGCTCGCCAAGCTCCTCCCGAGCTGCGAGCTGGTCCGCGAATGGAAGACGGGCCCCGCGCTGACCTCGGCGCGGGCTCGAGTGAGCGAGTTTCTGCAGAAGCACACGCCGGTTGCCTAGCGGGCGGTCAGCCCGCGGTGGTGGTCGCGAGAGCGCTCGGGCTCAGGAGTCTCGGTCCCCGATGGGCTGGGCTAGTGCGTGACGCGCGCGGCGCGGCACGTACGGGTATGGCAGTTCGACGATCCTCGACGCGAGTGAAGCTGCGCCGACCGACCATGATGAGACTTGGGCGCCCTGAGCTGACCATGGCGCTCGACGCCGTCACTCGGGCCCGAGTCAGCGTCGGCGACCGCCGCCGTTCGTAGACGCGAGCCACCGGGCTCTCCCCCCGGTCCCGCGTAGAGCAGCGGCAAGGGATCTCTCGCCACATCGTGGCGCCGGACCTCGAAGTGCAGATGATTGGTGGTGGCGCGTCCGGTCTGTCCGACGGCGCCGATGACCGCCCCCGCCTTCACGTGCTGTCCCGCGCTCACGAAATTGCTGCTGTTGTGCGCGTAGATGGTGCGGAGCCCGTTCGGATGGTCGATCTTGATCACCCGTCCATACGAAGACTGACGCCCGCTGAACGCTACCGTCCCGGACGCCGCCGCGTGGACCGGGGTGCCCTTGGGCGCCTTGATGTCCACGCCACGGTGCAAGTGGAAGAATCCGCGCGGCCCGAAACGTGACGTGATCTTCCCCTGCACCGGCCATCTAAGGCCCTGCTGCTCCTGGCGGTCAGTGGCCGGCGCGGGGTCGGCCCTCAGGGGTGATGGCGCAACGAGCATGAGGCCCAGCAGGGCGGCCGTCAGCGTGTACTGAACGTGCGCGACGAATCTCATCGATCATCAATGGAATCAATCGCCATGCCAAGATCGCCGCGATCACGCTCTCGAACCGCACCGCCTAATATTGCGATTCGGTTGGTG
>DATGCY010000048.1:0-11112 GCA_035311385.1 Candidatus Methylomirabilota bacterium | reverse complement strand
CCTGCTCGACGTGCGCCGGGGCGACGGGCCTCCCGCAGCCCGCCACTGGACCTTCCCCGCGCTCGTGGCCACCGAACGACTCGTGAAGGAGCAGCCGGACGTCGCCGCCGCGGCCGTGCGGGCCATCGTGAAGACTCAGCGGGCGCTCAGGGCCAATCCGCAGCTCGCCGTGAAGGCCGCGGAACGTGTGTTTCCTGCCGAGGAAACCAGTCTCATCGCATTCGAGACGGCACGCGATGCCCCCTTCTACGAGGCGACGATCACCGAGGACATGGTCGCGCACGCCGGCCGATTCGCGCGTGAGATCGGTGTGCTGGACGGTGAAGTCAAATACGACGAGGTAGTCGCGACGCAGTTCGCCCCTCTCTGGCAGAAGTAACCGCGCCGGTCAGCGGTCACTGATGCCGGGGCTGGAAAAGCTCGATCGGATTGCCAGACGGGTCGTCCCGCACGATTTGCGAGCCGCGAGCGAGGCGCTGGGGCAGATCCGGATACGTGATCGTGAGCTGGTTGAGTATGGAGCTTCGGGCGTGACGGACACCGCTTTCCCAACGGCGCCCTGGTACAGGGCCCTTGCCTTCGCAGATAGTCACTGGTTATACTCCCGGCGTCCCAGGCGGCTCCCGGCTACCGTTCGGATGGTGAGGGTCGAAATGGTCATTTCTCAGCGCGGTCCCTCGCAGGTGAAGCTCCTCGTCGTTGCCCTCATCATCATCCTCACCGTGCTCGGCGCGGTGTGCGCATCGCTGCTGAGAGAGGCGGCGATGGCGGGCCGGACAGCCGCCGCCGACGCGCGGTCCTCACTGGTGCCGCCGCGGCCGGCGCTCACGCCTCCGGAAGAAGCGTACGCGCATGCGCTGTGGGCAATCCATGGCGACGTCAAGAGCGCGGCCGTCACGCTGACCTTCAGTGGTTTGAGGTACAAGCTAAAGGAGGTTCAGGTTCGCGCATTCGAGACCGGCGTGCAGGCTGCATCCAAGAGCTTCAGCGATGCCGAAGAGCGCGTCCGAGCGCTGGCGCCGCCGGCGTCGCTCACTCAGGTTCACACTCAGTACCTCGACGCGGTCCATCTCTTCCAGCAGTCCGCCGCGGAGATGCTGAAGGTTTCCGAGGATGGTCGGGACGATCATCTGCTGGTCGCCCAGCCTCTGAGTCAAGAGGCCAGCGAGAAGCTGCTGCGGGTCGGCAACATGATCTGGCCCGGCGAGTATCTGCCGAACTGAGGGAGGGAATAGCCGCTGAACCACGATCGAGGCGCCGCAGTGGTCAAGCCACGAAAGGGGACAAAGGTGACGAAACGATTCCATATCTCCGTGTTGCTCGCGCTCGCGGTGCTGGCCCTCTCGCTCGGATCGGCGCCCGCCCAGGGCCCGGTGTACTCGGTGTGGCTCGTGCGCAACAGCGTGTTCAAGGACGTCCCGGCCGGCGCGTTCATGCCCGACCGGGCTTACGTTCCGAATAGCACGGACCCGATGAACAACCAGGTCTTCTTCCAGCTTCCCGTCAACGTCGGAGTCATTAAGGGCGGCAAGGACGTCATCCTGTACGACACCGGTTGGAAGCAGCAGGACTACCTCAAGATGACGAACAGCGTGAACTGGGTAGCTCTGCCGGAGCTGCTCAACCGCCTCGGCATCCAGGCGGGCGACGTCACGAAGATCGTCATCGGCCACGGGCACTGGGATCACGCCGGCCAGCTGTCCGATTTCCCCAATGCGGTGCTCTACGTGCAGAAGGCGGAGCTGGAAGGGATCGAGTGGGCGCTGACGTATCCCAATCCGAGGATCTCCGCGGTCAACACGTCACAGGGTGGGTGCGCGCGGACTCCGGCCTGCGGCTATCCCCCGCTCACGCTGCAGGAAATCTACGGAAAGGTCTTGAGCGGCAAGGCCGTGATCGTCGACGGCACCATGGAGATCGCGCCCGGCGTGATCATCCACCCGGCCTACCGGGCTCACACCGCAGGCTCGCAGCTTCTGGAGGTGCCGACCACGATCGGCAAGCTCGTGTTCGGCAGCGACGCCTATTCGTCGTGGGAAGGGATTCGCGATTGGATGATCGCCAACCCGCAGCAGACGGACACGGTGCAGCAGTTCCTCGCCTACGAGAAGTGCTACAAGATCACCGGCGGCTACCAGAACTGCGTGGCCGCGCACGAGCCGCTCTCGTACTCGGACAAGTATCCGATCACCAAGAACTTCTGGACCGGGCCCAACGATTCCCGTCTGGCCGAGGTGGCCCTGGCGCCGGGTGAGCGTACGCGCAAGCCATAGCGGGCGCCAGCTCTCAGCCGGGTGCGGAGTCGCGGCATCGATACTCTGCACCCGGCGCTGCCCGCTGGACACCGATGTTCGCGGCCTCCTTCGTCCTGATAGGTTTGCTGAGCACGATCTTGCTCTGCCCCACGCCGGTGAGGGCTCATGATCCGAGCGCGTTTGGTGGCCTGTTCCGGTCGCGGGACGGCGGCGTCACGTGGTTTCCCGCGAACCCTGGCCGGATCATCAGTGGCGCCATCGCGCTCGCCGTCAATCCCGTCGATTCGAACCACTTGCTCCTCGCCACCGACAGCGGGCTCCTTCGCTCGCGCAACGCCGGTCTCGACTGGTCGTCGGAGGCGCCGTCGGTCCTCGTCGGTGCGGTGTTTGCGGTGGCGTTCGACCGCGACGGTCGCCGCGCCCTGGCATCGACGGACACGGCGCTCCTTCGGAATGACAGCGGCGAGACGTGGCACGCCGTTACCGCGCCCGTGGGCACGCTGCCCGCCCGCCTGCTCGTCGCCGACGGCGCCGGCCGTGTGTATCTTGTCGGCTGGCACCATCTCTATGCGAGCGACGATTGGGCGAGGTCGTGGAAGGCTATCGCCTCGCCGCTGCCCCGAACGCCGGTGAGCCACGTCGTCGTCGCGCGTGGCGCCGGCCCTGTCTACGCCATCGCCGGCAACCGGCTGTGGGCGATGGACGATCGGATGAACGCCTGGCGTCCCGTCGACGCCGGGCTTCCGCACGGCAGCATCGACGCGGTTTCCGTTGATCCGCGCGACGCTCGGCAGGTGTGGGCGAGCGCGGCCGGACAGGTGTTCTGCAGTGAGGATGGCGCGACGACGTGGCGACCGTGGGGACGACCCATCGAAGACACCCGGGTGTCGGTGCGCGGCGTCGCCGTCTCGGTGCACGATCGTGACGTCGTGCTCACGACGGATCGCGGGCTCTACCGGAGTGCTGATGGCAAGAGCTGGCAGATGCCTGGCGACAGTCTTCCGGCGCACCTGGAGGCTTGGCCGCTCGTTCGCGATCCGGGTGATCCCGACACACTCTATGCCGGGTTTGCGCTGCGGCCGTACTCAGAGCTTTGGCGCGTGGCGGCGGAGCGAAGTGCGGCGCGATCGCTTGTCGGAGCCACGGGCTTGGCGCCGACCGTGACGTTGTTCGCCCTCGTCGGGCTCGCGGTAGTGGGCGCCGTGGGATGGTTCCTGCGCTACGATCGCGACCGCCGCACGCATGCGCCCGCAGCACCCGATGGACGGAAATGACCTTCGCGACGATGGGCAGACGCCACATCCTCATCGTCGCCGTTCTCGGCGTTACGCTCGTCGCAGGCGTGCTGTGGCTGTATTCGCTCTGGATCTGGCGCGGCTTCATCGAATACCGGATGGAGCGCGACCGCGACATCCCCACCGCGGTCGCCGTGAGCCGCGACGGCTCCGTGTGGTTCACGCTGGACTTCGCCGACGCCATCGGCGTGCTCAGAAACGGACGTCTCGAGCGCATCCGAACAGGACGCGAGACGTTTGAGCCGCTCGGCCTCGCCGTCGATCGGGACGGCGTCGCGTGGTACACGGACAGCCCGACCCGCGTCATCTCGCGAGTGTCGCCCGACGGCGTGGTGGCCTCGTTCGCGCTGGAGACACCGGTGGCGAAACTGGCTCGGCTGGCCGCCGCGCCGGATGGCGCCGTCTGGTTCGCGGAAGAATCTACCTACAGCTTCACGCGCTTCAAGGACGGCGCGTTCACGCGCCACGCGATCGGCACCCCCGGGGTCGCGCCGTTCGGCGTCGCCGTCGACGCCAGTGGGACGGTCTGGGGCACGCTGCCGCGCCTCAACCGGCTCGTCCGGATTTCGGCGCGCGGAGAAATCGCCGAGCTGGATCCTCCTACGCGGGCCGCCCAGCTTGGCGACGTCGCAGTTGGTGCCGACGGTGCCGTGTGGTTCCTAGAGATGCAAGCAAACAAGATCGGCCGCTTCGCCAACGGGCAGTTCACCGAGTTCCTCGTGCCCACGAAATCGGCAGGACTGACGTCGCTGGCGATCGCGCCCGACGGTGCGGTGTGGTTCACCGAGTTGCGCGGTCAGCGATTGGGCCGCCTCCGCGACGGCGTGATTGTCGAGTTTCCTCTTCCACGCAGCGACGCCCGCCCATTCGGCATCGCCGTCGATGCGGCGGGCAACGTCTGGTACACGGACCTGAGCGGCACGCTCGGCCGGCTCTCCGCCCAGCGGGCACGCAGACGGTGAGCCGCACCATTTCGCTGAGCGTAGGCAACATTCGCCCGCGGCGTCAGCGGTCGCCGCCCGGGTGGCCTGCGAGCAGTCTTTACGAGAGGACACGCTGATGAAGCGATGGCTGTGGATCACCATGGTGCTCGCGGTTTCGACGGGAGTCTGCAGTTCGGCACGAGCAGAGACGCCGAAGTACGGCGGCGTCCTCAACCTGATGCAGCGCGAGGAGCTGCCCCAGGGCCTCTCCATTCACGAGAGCTCGACGATCGCCACCGTGTGGCCGGCCTCGCCCTGCTTCAACAACCTCGTGTACTTCGATCCCATGAAGCCCGTGGAGACCCCCGAGAGCATCATCGGGGAGCTGGCGGAGAAGTGGTCGTGGCAGGACGGCTACCGCAACCTGGTCTTCTTCCTGAGAAAGGGCGTGAAGTGGCACGACGGTCAGCCCTTCACGTCGCGCGACGTGAAGTTCACCTTCGACCTGGTGCGCGAGGCGCCCGACGCGCACGGCAAGCTCCGCCTGAACCCGCGGAAGGACTGGTATGCCAGCGTCGAGGCCATCGAAGCGGCAGAGCCCTACACGGTGGTCTTCCGGCTCAAGCGGCCCCAGCCCTCTATTCTGATGATGCTGGCCTCCGGACAATCGCCCATCTATCCGGCCCACGTGCCGCTCTCCGACCAGCGCAACCGCTGCGTGGGGACCGGCCCCTTCAAGTTCAAGGAGTGGCGCCGCGGCGAGTTCGTGGAATACGTGAAGAACCCGGACTACTTCGTGAAGGGCCGACCCTATCTCGACGGGCTCAAGTACGTGATCATCTCGGAGCGCGGCACGCGGACGGCAGCGCTGCAGGCGGGCCGGCTTGACGCCGCGGGACCGGGCGAGACGACCAAGCCCATCGCAGATCAGCTCAAGGCGGCCGTGCCCCAGATGGTCCTCACGCGTGTCGGCTCGCTCACGTCGCCCAACCTGCTCGTCAACCACACGCGCCCTCCCTTCAACGACCTCCGCGTACGGCGGGCCGTGGACCTCGCCATCGACCGCGAGGGTTACACCAAGGGCGTCCTCCAGGGGGCCGGCATTCCGGGCGCTGCGCTCGCGCCGAAACCGTACGGCTCGTGGGGACTCGAGGAGACCGCTCTGACGCAGATCCTGGGCAAGCCGGACGGGCGCAAGGCCGCCGCGCGCAAGCTCCTCGCCGAGGCCGGCTTCGGTCCCGCGAATCCCCTCCGATTCGAGACGCAGACGCGGGCCATCGCCACCTACGTCGACCTGGCCTCCTACGTCGTGAACGAGCTCAAGCAGGTGGGCATCGAGATCACCGTGAAGCAGCTCGACAGCGTGCAGTGGTACGGGATCACCACGCGGAAGGAGTTCCAGCTCGGCATCAATATCTCGGGCTACGGCGTGGACGATCCCGACGCGATCCTGTTCGAGAACTATCTCTGCACGTCGCTTCGCAATTACACGGGCTACTGCGACGACGCCGTGTCCTCGATGATCGAGCAGCAATCACAGGAGCTCGATCCGAAGAAGCGCCTCGCGCTCGTGCAGCAGATCCAGCGCAAGCTCGTGGAGACAGGAGCCCGGCCCACGGTGGCTTGGGGCATCGACCACTTCGCGCAGTGGCCACGCGTCAAGAACCTCGTCCCCCATCACTCGCTCTACAGCTACGGGCGCATGCAGGAGGTGTGGCTCGACCGTTGAGCGGCACAGGTTCCCGCTGATCTGCGCGCCTACTTCGGCCGTGATGGATAGGCGAGGATGAAGTTCTCGCGGTTGGGCATCCGCACCTTCGGCAACGTCTCCGCGTCCATGACGGACATCTCCGCGATGATCCCGTTCAAGTGCAGGAGGTATGCGGTGACCGCGTACACCTCGTCATCCGTGAGCGAGTGCGACTGCGTGTACGGCATGGCCCGGCGGACGTAGTCGAAGAGCGTCGTCGCGTAGGGCCAGTAGCTGCCGATCGTGCGGACGGGCGCCTTGCTGGCGAGCGTGCCCTGTCCTCCTACCAGCCGGTCATTGGGCTGTCCGCCGCCCTTCTCGCCATGACAATTCTGACATTTCTGCGCGTAGATGACGGCGCCCTGTGCCGGTGTGCCTCGACCCGGCGGCAGGCCGGTGCCGTCTGGCGGAATGCTCACGTCCCACGCCGCTACTTCGGCCGGAGTCGCCTCCCGTCCGAGTCCGGGGCCGGGTGTCTCCCTCATAATGGCCGCCGGACTAGCGCATCCGGCCAGCGCGACGACACAGATGGCGACCCCGATGCGGTTACGCGTAGACATTCTTCACCTCGCCGCTCTCCGACACGCTCCAGGCCTGAATGGCGTTGTAGTGGAAGACGGCGTTGTTGCCATGCTCGGCCACCAGGTGTTCCCGCGTGGGCTGTACCTCACCGGTGCTGTCTGTCGCACGGCTTTTGAGAACGGCCGACGCGCCCTGCCATTTCCAGGGGATGCGGAAGCGGGTCAGCGCGCGCGGCAAGACAGGCGCCGAGAGCATCGCCTCGGCCCATGTCTGCCCGCCGTCTGTCGATACCTCGACCTTGACGATGGCGCCGTTGCCCGACCAGGCGATGCCGGACACTTCGTAGAGACCCGCGGCCGGCATCGCGAGCCCCGGGGACGGTCGCGTAACGACCGACTTCACGTTCATCGGATACGTGAACATGAGTGACTTGCCGTCGGCCTGCAGATCCGTATATTTCGACGTCTCGTCCTTCGTCATCGTCGGCGCCGAGGTGACCTTGATCCGCCGGAGCCATTTCACGCTCATATTCCCCTCGTAACCCGGCAGGAAGAGACGCACCGGATAGCCGTTTTCGGGCCGCAGGCGCTCTCCGTTCTGGTAGAGCGCGATCAGCGCGTCGTCCCGGGCCTTGGCCATCGGCACGCTCCGGCTCATGGCCGCCGAATCGGCGCCCTCCGCCAGGAGCCAGGACGCGGCGGGATCGGCGCCGGCTTCGTCGAGCAGCATGCGCAGCGGCACGCCGGTCCACTCGCTGCACGAGACCAGTCCGTGAAGCTCACCCGCGCGCAACGCGGGCGGTGTTGCCCCGTACATGAGCTGGCTGTTGCCGGAGCATTCCATGAAGTGGATGCGCGACACCATCGGGTACCGCAGCAGGGTATCGATGTCGAAGATCAGCGGACGCTTGACCATGCCGTGGATGAGCAGGCGATGCTGAGCGGGGTCGATGCCGGGGACCCCGCTGTGATGCCGCTCGAAGTGCAGACCGCTCGGCGTGATCATCCCGTCCAGCATCTCGAGGGGTGTCCGCGAGGCGCCGCTGCCCGTCGTGCCGGGCTGGGATCGAATCAATGTGCGCGTGACCTTGCTCTCGTACTTCGCCGGCACCCCATACGTGCTGAATGGCGCGCCCGGGTACTGCATCCACGTCGGAACATCCGGCAGATCGGCCGCCTGGACGTCACCGGGGGAGCTGCCGGTGAGGCCGCCGCCGGCGACGGCGCCCATGACCGCGAGGCCGCTCGCCAGGAAGAGCCGCCGATCGAGCAACCCGTTGTTCGCCGCAGAAGGTGCCGAGGCTACCGGAGAGCGAGTGGGGCGAGCCATGTCTTCCTCCCCTTGACGTGGATCGGCGGCCGCTGCGGGCCCGCGGCGCAGCGCCGGGACCCTTACAACCCTCGAGGCTGGCGGGAGTCTGCTCGGCAGGAATGGCCATGTCAAGCGCTCGCCGTCTACCCGGGATCGATCCTTGACGGCGGCCGTCCATCCAGTATCAAATCTTCGAGTCACTTCATCCGCGGTTCGCCGCCAGCGCTGAATGGAGGTTCAAGCATATGCACACCAGGGATCCGCGCCCCGTGGCGGCCCCCCCAAAAGCCGAACACTTCGATGTGCTGATCGTCGGCGCCGGCATCTCGGGCGTCGGCGGCGCCTATCACCTCACCCAGCAGTGCCCCGGCACCACCTTCGTCGTGCTCGAGTCGAAGGCGAGCTTCGGCGGCACATGGATCACGCACCGGTTCCCTGGGATCCGCTCGGACAGTGACCTCTACACGTTCGGCTATCGCTTCAAGCCCTGGACGGGCACGCCCATCGCCACGGCGGCAGAGATCCTCAAGTACATGCGCGAGGTCATCGACGACAACGACCTCGGCCGCTACATCCGCTACCACCACCGCATCGACCGGGCGAGCTGGTCCAGCAAGGACAACCTCTGGACCATCGAGGCCACGCGCACGGACACGGGCGAGCCGCTCTCGTTCACCGCCAATTTCCTGTGGATGTGCCAGGGCTACTACCGCCACGCCGAAGGTTACACGCCGGAGTGGGAGGGCATGGGCGACTTCAAGGGCCCCATCGTCCATCCGCAGACTTGGCCAGAGGACCTCGACTATCGAGGCAAGCGCGTAGTCGTCATCGGCTCCGGGGCCACCGCGGCCACGATCATTCCGGCCATGGCCGCGGACTGCGCCCACATCACGATGCTGCAGCGCTCGCCCACCTACTTCCGCATCGGCCGCAACGCCATCGAGATCGCCGACGAGCTGCGCCGCCTGCAGGTCGACCCGGCGTGGATACACGAGATCGTACGCCGCAAGATCCTCTACGAGCAGGCTGTCTTCACGAAGCGGTGCACGACCGAGCCTGACGCCGTGAAGGAGGAGCTGCTCGGAGCCATCAGGAGCTTCGTCGGGCCCGACTACGATATCGAGCAGCACTTCACGCCGCGATACCGTCCGTGGCAGCAGCGGCTCGCCTTCGTCCCCGACGGCGACATGTTCAAGGGCATCGCTGACGGCAAGGCCTCGGTGGTCACCGACGAGATCGAGCGGTTCACCGAGACGGGCATCCTCCTCAAGTCCGGCACGCTGCTCGAAGCCGACATCGTCGTCACGGCCACCGGCTTCCATCTGAGCGTGCTCGGCGACATCGACTTCACGATCGACGGCAAGCCGCTCGTCTTCTCCGACACGGTGACCTACCGGGGCATGATGTTCACCGGCGTGCCCAATATGGCCTGGGTGTTCGGCTACTTCCGCGCGAGCTGGACGCTCCGCTCCGATCTCGTCGCCGATTTCGTCTGCCGGCTGCTCAATCACATGAAGACCAAGGGGGCGAAGCGCGTGGTCACCGCGCTTCGCCCGCAAGATCGCGACATGCGTCTGCTGCCGTGGATCGACCCGGACAATTTCAATCCGGGCTACATGATGCGCGGCATGCACCTCTTGCCCAAGCGCGGCGACAAGCCGGAGTGGGCGCACACCCAGGACTACTGGGCCGAGAAGGACGAGATCCCCGCGATCGACCTCGACGATCGCGCCTTCGTCTATGCCTGAGGAGGCCCGCCCATGACGACGCGCCCCGACGCTTTCGCCACCGCCACCGAGATGCTCGCCGCGCTCCGCACCAAGCGCGTGTCGTCCGTGGAGCTCCTGGAACTGCACCGGCGACGCGCTGAGCGCTACAATCCCACGCTCAACGCACTCGTGGAGCTGGACTTCGACCGCGCGCGAGACGCCGCGCAGGAGGCCGACGCGCGGCGCGCCCGCGGCGAGGACGCGCCGCTCCTCGGCCTGCCCATGACGCTGAAGGAGTCCTACAACGTCGTCGGGCTCCGCACGACGTGCGGCATGCCGTTCTGGGCGGACTTCCGCTCCCAGCACGATGCGCCCGTCACCACGCGGGTGCGTGAGGCAGGCGGCGTGATCATGGCGAAGACGAATGTGCCGCAGATGCTCGCCGACTGGCAGTCGTCGAATCCTGTGTACGGCCGCACGAACAATCCCTGGGACCTGACACGCACGCCGGGCGGCAGCACGGGCGGCGGCTCCGCCGCGCTCGCCGCGGGGCTCACGCCGCTCGAGTATGGCAGCGACATCGGCGGCTCCATCCGGGTGCCCGCGGCGTTCTGCGGCGTCTACGGCCATCGGCCCAGCGAGACCGCTTTCCCCCGCAGCGGTCAGTTTCCCTTCCCGCCGCTCCCGAACGCCGCCGTGGTGATGGGCGTGCAGGGGCCGATGGCCCGCTCCGCCGAAGACCTCATGCTCGGCTTCGACGTCGGTGCCGGACCCGATACCGGTGAGGACGTCGCGTGGCGGCTCGAGGTCCCGGCGGCGCGGCGCAAAAGTCTGGCAGACTTCCGCGTGGCTGTGATGCCGCCGGTCGATTGGGTACCGGTGGACGGAGAGTTCGTGGCTGCGCTGGATGCGCTCGCCTCGCGCCTCGCCAAGGCCGGCTGCCAGGTGAAGGTCACGCAGCCCGATATCCTCGGCGATCACCGCAAGTCCTACGCGCTCTACCTCACCCTGCTCACCACTGTCTTCTTTGCGCGCGTGCCGGCCGAGGAGCGCAAGAAGCGGCTTGAGGTGCTTCGCACCCGCAGCGACGAGTGGATGGACGCCCGGTGTCTCGGTCTCGAGAGCGGGCCGCCGGACTACATCGTCTGGCACGCCCAGCGCGAGCAGGTGCGCGCGTCATGGCGCCAGTTCTTCCGCGAGTGGGACGTGCTGCTGGCGCCCGTGTGGCTCGGGCCGGCGTACCCGCACCAGGACTTCCCATGGCCGGTCACGCCCGAGTTCCTGCGTCGCACGATGGAGATCGACGGTCGGACGGTGCTCCAGGAGCTCGGCCTCTTCTACCCCGCG
>DATGCY010000047.1:0-11218 GCA_035311385.1 Candidatus Methylomirabilota bacterium | reverse complement strand
TCGCCGCCGAGCTGCCCAAGACGAGAAGCGCGAAGATCATGCGTCGAGTGATCCGAGCGACGCACCTCCGAAAAGATCCCGGCGATCTCTCCTCGCTCGACAATCCCAACGGCGTCGCTGCCATCACACAGGCCCGCTAGCCCCAGTGTCAATGCGGTAACGCACTCCATCGCGCCGGCCGTTCTCCAAAAACGGTTGGACCGGTGACGTCGAGCGCCCTTCGTCACCGCGGAAGAATTTCGTGGCGTTCCGCAAGTGCCGGAATTCTCGGACCCCACCCCCTCGACTCGGCGGCGGTACGTCGCTTGCTACGTACGGGAGTCGGGAGAACACACAATGCGAGTCAAACTCGGGAGACCAGAATCGAGACGCCGCCCACGGACCAAGGTGCGCTGGCCGGTGACGGTGGAGGTGGGGAATCGCGTCTTGCACGGTGAAACCCTCGACGTGAGTCAGTCTGGCGTCAAGGTGCGGCTGGCCGAGCGGCTGCCGGACGCGACCCGCGCCCGGCTGCACATCGTTCCGACACAGGGATGCCCCATCGACGCTCAGGCCGTCGTGTGGCGTATGGACGCGGAGGGCCCTGTCTTCCTCTTCCTCAAGAAGGCCCCCGCGGTCCTCCTCGGCGGAGCCGACGAAGCGGCGCCCGCCCCGCGCGTTGTCACCATCCTGGTGGTGGATGACGACCAGAACGTGGGCGCCTTCGCCGTCGACGCCCTGGGCTCCGCAGGCTACCTCGTGCTCTCCACCCACGACCCCGTGGAGGCGCTCCGCATGGTCAAGGACCGGGACATCGACCTCCTCCTCGTCGACGTGATCATGCCGCTCATGGACGGGCGTGAGCTGGCCCGCCGCATCGTCGCCCTCCGTCCCACGACGAAGGTGCTCCTCATGTCGGGCTTCGAGGTATCAGGCCTGCGCGAGACGGGCTGGCCGTTTGTCGCCAAGCCCTTCGGGGTGACGGAGCTCATCGAGCGCGTCGAGGCATGCACCACGTCGAAGCGGCGCCCGTCGGTGTTTGGGGCGCCCCGACGAGACACCCGTTGATCGGGGGAGTCCGCCCATGTCCACCACGCAGATAGCCGCCCGCACCGCCAGTCCCGCTGAGCCCGCCGCCGTGACCGGACGCGGCCGCCTCGGCGAGATCCTCGTCGAGTTCGGCGCCATCACCGAGGCCCAGCTCGAGCATGCTCTCGCGCAGCAGGCGAGCCTCAAGATGCCGCTGGGCAAGGTCCTCCTCAAACTCAACTACGTCACCGACGAGACGGTGCGGCAGGCCCTCAGCAAGCAGCTCAACATCCCGTACATCGATCTCGAGAAGGTCACCCTCGACCGGCAACTCGCTCGCGTGATCAACCGGAGCTACGCGCGTCGCCATTCGCTGCTCCCCATCGCCCAGGTCGGCCGCACCCTCACCGTGGCCATGGACGACCCCACTGCGGCCGCGGTGATCGACGAGCTGATGCAGCTCACGAGCTTCGGCATCACCGTGGTCACCTCCTCGAGCCGCGCCATCCAGCGCGCCTTCCGCCGGCTCTACGAGGACGCGGTGGCCGACACCACGGAGACCCTGGAGCCCGTGGGCGCCCTCCTTATTACTCCGGTAGACACGCCGGCGGAGACGAGCGCGCCGTCGTCGAGCAAGCGGGACGAGGGGGCAACCCGGCGGGCGGACGAGCTGTTCCGACAGATCCTCTTCCGCGCCCTCGAGCAGAACTGCAGCGACATCCATCTGGAGATGCTGCCCTCGGGACTCCATGTGCGCTACCGCATCGACGGCGTCCTCCGCCAGCCGCACTTCGGTCCGCTCCAAGACAACCTCGACCAGAACATGCGGGAAATCACCTCGCGCATCCGCATCCTGTGCAAGCTCGATATCGCGGAGCGCCGCCGGCCCCAGGACGGGAGCTTCCAGGTCTGTGTCAATCGCGGAGGGAACAAGGTCACCATCGACCTGCGCGTCTCTGTCATTCCCAGCCATTCCGGGGAGAGCGTGGTCATCCGGATCCTCGATCAGACCCGCGCTCCGCGCTCCATCGGCGCCCTCGATCTTTCGCCCGTGGTGTCGAGTCGCCTCGAGGAGCTGATCCAGCGCCCCACCGGCATCCTGCTCGTCACCGGCCCCACCGGCTCCGGGAAGTCCACCACCCTCTACGCCTGCCTGATGAAGCTCCACCGGCCGGAGATCCGTATCCTCACCGCGGAGGATCCGGTGGAGTACGTGTACGAGGAACTGAGTCAGGCCGAGGTGAACGAGGATATCGGCAACACGTTCGCGACCTACCTCCGCGCCTTTCTCCGCCACGACCCGGAGATCATCATGGTGGGGGAGATCCGCGATCAGGAGACGGCGGAGATTGCCTTCCGCGCCGCCCAGACCGGGCATCTGCTCCTCAGCACGCTCCACACCAACAGCGCCATCGCCGCCCTACCGCGCCTCCTCGATCTACAGATCGAGTCATCGCTCATCGCATCCTCTCTCATCGGGGTGATATCACAGCGGCTCGTGCGCCGGATCTGCCTGGACTGCCGCCAGGAATACACCCCGTCGCCAACCGCGCTGCACGAGTTCTTCGAGACGGTGCCCCCCGACCTCGTCTTCTACCGGGGGGCGGGCTGCGCCGCCTGCGGCTTCAGCGGCTACAAGGGACGTATGATGGTGGCCGACCTGTGGGTGCCGGACGATCAGGACCTCGGCCTGATCACCCGGCGGGCGCCCTTCGACGAGGTCTGCGAAAGCGCGCGGCGCACCACCTACAGCATGGCCCAGGACGCGCACGAGCGGCTGCTCGCGGGAACCACCACGGTCGAGGAGTTGCTGCGCGTGCTGCCCTACGGCGCCATCGAGGAGCATCGCGCGAGATTCTCTCGCTGAGGTCGTGCTTGCACGCCCTGGGCTTTCGGGGAGCGGGCCCGGCCGTGCAGGAGCATCGCGCGAGATTTTCTCCCTGAGGTCGCACGGGGCTTTCGGAGTATACAGAGAGGCGTGCCGGTTCGCGCCGCTCGGCCCGCCGTCGTCCTGATCGTCCTCGCCCTGCTCGTCGCGAGCTGCTTCACCACGACCGGGCGCGCCCCTCGCGGCCTGGCCGCCGTCGAGCACATCGTGGTCATCTACGCGGAGAACCGGAGCTTCGATCACCTCTACGGCCTTTTCCCAGGCGCCAACGGCATCGCCAACGCCACGCCGGCTCAGTACACGCAGGTCGATCGAGACGGCCGACCGCTGCCCCGCCTGCCCGCAGTGTGGCGAGAAAAGGAGCCGAGCCCGGAGTTTCCCACCGACCTGCCCAACCGACCCTTTCGCATCGACGCTCCGCCCATCAACCTGCCGCTGTCCGTCCCCACGCACGATCCCGTGCATCGCTTCTATCAAAATGTGGAGCAGATCAACGGCGGCCGGAACGACCGCTTCGTCGCCGCCTCCAACGCGGGCGGGCTGGTCATGGGCTACTACGACGGTTCCGCCCTGCCGCTGTGGCAATGGGCGAAGGACTACGTCCTCGCCGACAACTTCTTCATGGGCGCCTTTGGCGGCTCCTACCTGAATCACTTCTGGCTGATCTGCGCGTGCACGCCCGAGGATCGCCACGCGCGCCCGGGCCTGCGCGCCCAGCTCGATGAGCGAGGCTGGCTCAAGACGCGTCCCGGATCGCCCGCCTCTGTGCTCGACGGGCCGCCGGAGCTCCTGGACGGCGCGGTCACCCCCGACGGATTCTCCGTCAACACGACGCAGCCCCCCTGGCAGCCGTCGCGCGTGCCGCCCGCCCCGGACGGCGATCCGCGCGGCACCGATCCCACGCGCCACACCCTGGCTCCGCAGACGCAGAAGACCATTGGCGACACGCTCAGCGCCAAGGGAGTGACGTGGGCATGGTACGCGGGCGCTTGGAACCTCGCGCTCCAGGACGGGATGCAGCCACCGGAGCGCCGGCGCCGCGTGATCGAGACCATCGCCAACGGCGCTCCCTGGTTCGCCCCGCACCACCAGCCCTTCAACTACTTCGCGCGCTTCGCCCCAGGCACGGCGGACCGCGAGCGGCATCTCAAGGACTACACGGATCTGCTCGTGGCCATCCAGCAGGGGACGCTGCCCCAGATCGCCTTCTACAAGCCACAGGGCACCCTCAACCAGCATCCCGGCTACACGGACGTGCTCTCCGGAGACCTCCACATCGCCGAGCTCGTGTCGCTGATCAAGGCCAGCCCGCTCTGGTCCTCCACCGCCATCATCATCACCTACGACGAGAATGGCGGCTTCTGGGATCACGTGTCCCCGCCCGCGGGCGACCGGTGGGGACCGGGCACGCGCGTTCCCACCTTGATCATCTCGCCCCACACCAAGCGCGGCTTCGTGGATCACTCGCCCTACGACACCACGTCCATCATCAAGCTGATCACCCTGCGCTTCGGCCTCGAGCCGCTGCCCGGAGTGCGGGTCGGCGCGGGCGATCTCACCGCCGCCTTCGAGTAGGGCCCGCCCGCCTCGCGCGCGGACGGCTACGGACGCTTGAGCTTCACGTCCTCGTACGGAGCGGAGTAGGCGTGGCCGGGAATGAGTGACAAGCCGGACTGCTCAACGCGCGGGCCCACCGCCCACAGGAAGGCTGATTCCATGAGCGGCGCGTGGGTGACGCGGTCGTGGATGAGCCGCTGGATCTGGTGCAGCACCGCCTCCCGCTTCTTCCGATCGAGTTCGCGCGACTGGCGCGTGAAGAGATCCTCGGCCTCGGGCAGCCGGCTGTACGAATAGAAGCCGTCGCGGGTGACGAAGGGCTCGAGGCGGGTGGCGGCGTTCCCCGACGGCGCCACCAGCGCCATGATCACGCCGGGGATCTTCCTCTCCCGCCACGCGGTGAGGAAGGCCGCACGCTCCATGGTTTTCACGTGAGAGCGGATGCCCACGGCCTGAAGGTAGTTCGCCACCGCCTCGCCCATCGAGAAGTAGGGTGGGAAGGGCGTGAAGTCACCGGCGTCGAAACCGTTGGGATAGCTCGCCTCCGCGAGGAGGGCCTTGGCCTTGGCCGGATCGTAGGGATGCGGCGGCAGCTCCAGGGCGAACTCCAAGGCCTTGGGCACGATGTTGCCGCTGGGCCGCGCGAAGCCGAGCCACTCCGCATCGCTCACCGCCTTGCGGTCCACGGCAAGGCTGGCCGCCAGTCGCACCCGCTGGTCGTGCCAGGGCGACTTGGGATTGCCCTGCTCGGGGAAGTCGAGCCAGAACTGCCCGAGGGAGGGCAGGGGCGAGGCGACCTTGAAACCGGGCGTGCGCTTGAGATCTTCCGCCACCGGCCCCGACACGAGGTAGATCAGATCGACCTCGCCGCGCTTCACCGCGGCCGCCCGTGTGGTCTCGTCGGTGATGGAGCGGAAGACCAGGCGCTTCACCGCCGGCGTCTTCCGCCAGTAGCCGTCAAAGGCTTCCAGCACCAGCTCCACGCCGGGCGTGAAGGACACCAGACGATACGGACCGGCTCCGATGGGTGCCCTCTTGAAGCCCTCCTCGCCGACCTTCTCCACGTACTTGCGCGGCACCACCCACGCCGCTCCCGAGGCGGTGGTGCCGTAGAAGGTCATGAAATCGGGCCAGGGCTCCTTGAGCACGATGCGCACGCGCAGGGGATCCGGTGTCTGGATCTCCTTCACGCGCTCCTTGAGGAGCTTGGCGGCGGCGCCGTGATAGCGCTCGAAGGAGAACTTCACGTCGTCGGCGGTGACGGGCTCGCCGTTGTGGAAGCGCGCGTTCTTGCGCAGCACGAACTCGTAGACGAGGCCGTCGCGCGACATGGTCCACGACTCGGCGAGGCTGGGTCCCGTGACCGCGCCCGTCATGGGCTTCACCACCGCATCGTGGATGGCGTAGAGGACGAGGAAGGGCGTGACGAGCGCCTCCGTCTCCGCGGGGTCGAGCCAGCGCGAAGCGAGGGTGACGTGCACGCCCCAGATCATGGTGCCCTCGGGGGCGGCCTCGGCACGGGGAATGAACAGAGCAGAGAGGGACAGCGCGACGAGCAGCGCGTGGCAGAGTCGGATCGGGGCCATGGATGTCTCCTTGGCGCGAGAGTACGTTGGCCCTCGTCGTGCTGTAAAGCCTCGTGATGATCGACCGCGGTTCCGGTGGAGCATCAGGCAGTGACCCGCCGCCGTCCTCGCCCTCGTGCATGCCGCGACTCCCGCGGCGTAGCACGACGAGCGCCGCGCGAGGTTGACAGCTTCTCCCGAGGCGGGGTAAGACCGGAGCGCGCCGGGGAGGAGGCGACCCATGTCCACACTCGCTCGTCTCGTCATCGATCCGACTCGCTTCTGGTCCACCGTCATGCGCTCGGGAGAGATCGGCCCCGGCAAGGCGGGGGGCCTCCGCCGCGTTGCCCTCACCGACGCGGACAAGGAAATGCGCGACCTCTTCGTGACGTGGTGCACGGAGGCGAGCTGCACGGTGACGGTGGACCGCGTCGGCAACATCTTCGCCCGCCGCCCCGGCACCGACGATCACCTCCCGCCCGTGGTGATGGGCAGCCACCTCGACACGCAATTCGCGGGAGGCAAGTACGACGGCATCGTGGGCGTGCTGGCCGGCCTCGAGGTGCTCCGCACCCTCGATGAGCACCGCGTGCGCACCAAGCGGCCCCTCGAGCTCGTGTGTTGGACCAACGAGGAGGGCGCGCGCTTCACCCCCGCCATGGTTGCCTCCGGCGCCTTCGCCGGGGTGTTCGACGTCGACTGGGTCCTTGCCCTGCGCGACGACGACGGCAAAAGGTTCGGCGCCGAGCTCGAGCGCATCGGCTACAACGGTAAGACGGTGGTGGGCGGCCGCTCCATCGACGCCTACTTCGAGCTCCACATCGAGCAGGGGCCTATCCTCGATCGCGAGGCGGTGCCCGTGGGCATCGTGGTGGGCGGCTACGCAACTCGCGGGATGCACGTGGACGTGCACGGCGAGACCGCGCACTCCGGTCCCACGCCCATGGACCGGCGGCGCAATGCCTTGGTGGGCGCGGCCATGCTCGCGGTGGCCGTCAACGAGATAGGCTGGAAGTATCACGAGACGGAGGGGAAGGCCACGGTGGCCCGTCTTGTCGCCTGGCCGAACAAGGCGGGTATCCTCTCCGAGTACGCCCAGCTCACCTGCGACGTGCGCCACGCGGACCGGGCGGTGGCCGACCGCATGTGGGCGGAGGTGAAGGCGGCCATTCCCGAATGCGCCCGTCGCGCCAACGTGGAGATGCGCATCGCGGGGGAGTGGCAGTTCGGCAATGAGCGATTCGACCCCGGCTGCGTGCGCATCATCCGCGAGGCGGCGGAGCAGCTCGGCGTGCCGCATCGGGACATTCTGAGCCAGGCGGGACACGACGCGTACTACGTCTCGCGGGTGGCGCCCACCGCCATGATCTTCACTCCGTGCCGAGACGGCATCTCGCACAATGAGGCGGAGCATGCCGAGCTCGACTACACCTCCCCGGGCGTCAATGTCCTGCTGCAGGCGGTGCTCGCCCGAGCCAGCCGCTAGAGGCCGTCGAGATTCCCTCATCGTCCCGGTCGCTCCTCCTCCACCCGCCGTTTGCTTTCCTCTCCTCTTCCCGAGTCCTGGCCAGCGTCGGCTTCCAGATGCTGGGGGTGGCCGTGGGATGGCAGCTGTACAGCCTGACGGGGAGCGCTCTCGATCTCGGCCTGGTCGGTCTCGTGCAGTTTGTGCCCATGGTGCTTCTGACCTTGGTGGTGGGACAGGTCGCCGATCGCTGTGATCGGCGCCTCGTGGTGATCGTGTGCGAAGTGGTGAAGGCGGCGGGCGTGGCCGGCCTCGCCCTCGGCAGCATCGGCGGCTGGCAGAGCCGATCGAGCATCTTTACCCTCGTGGCGCTGGTGGGGGCGGCCCAGGCCTTCGAGAATCCCGCCATGACCGCACTCGTGCCTCAGGTCGTCCCGCGCGAGCTCATCTCGCCGGCCATGGCCTGGGTGATCTCCGCGGGCCAGACTGCGCAGATCGTGGGGCCGGCGCTGGGCGGTCTGCTTTATATGCTGGGGCCTGGCCCTGCGTATTTCACGGCGGGCGCGTTGTTCATCCTGGCCGGGGTGAGCGCGGCAGCCATCCGCATCGAGCGGGCAGCGCGCACGCGCGAGCCCGTCACGCTCGCCACCGTCTTCTCCGGGGTCGGCTTCATCTGGAGTCGCCGCGTGCTCCTCGGCACCATGTCCCTCGATCTCTTCGCGGTGCTCCTGGGGGGTGCGACCGCGCTCTTGCCCGTGTACGCGCGCGACATCCTCGGCACGGGCCCGGTCGGCCTCGGGGTGCTCCGCTCCGCGCCGGCCGTGGGCGCCCTCGCCACCTCCATTTTTCTCGCCCACTATCCGCTCGAGCGGCGCATCGGCCCCACCCTCTTTCGTTCCGTGATCGTCTACGGTATCGCGACCTGCGTGTTCGGAATCTCCACGAATTTCGTGGTGTCCATCCTCGCCCTGAGCGTGCTCGGCGCGGCAGACGTGGTGAGCATGGTCATCCGCGTCTCCCTCGCCCAGATCCGCACGCCCGACCCCATGCGCGGTCGGGTCAGCGCGGTGCATTCGCTCTTCACGGGCACCTCGAACCAGCTCGGGGCCTTCGAGTCGGGGTTGGCCGCGGCGTTCCTGGGCACGGTGCCCGCGGTGCTGCTAGGCGGGGTGGGCACCATCGCAGTGGCCAGCCTGTGGCTCGTCTTCTTCCCCGAGCTGTGGCGGCTCGGACGCTTCGAGGAGTGATGAGCGCTTTGCGGTTACTTCGCGAACCTTCGTCATACCCGGCTCCCCGTGGCTCACCGGTCCTCCGCGTCTTGACGGCGCGCGAGTCTCGCTCGTAGCATACGAGGGCGTGGACGCCATCGATCTCTTCTTCTCTCGGTACGGCGATCTGCATCTCGGCCTCGTCGAGGGACTGCTCGCGAGCCTGCCCGAAGCGAAGCTGCGCACCCGGCCGCATCCGGGCGTCAACACCATTGTCTGGCTGCTCTGGCACTCCGCGCGCATCGAGGATCTCGCCGTGAATCGCTTCCTCGTCGACTCGCCCCAGGTGATCGAGGAGTGGGGCGACCGTCTCAACGTCGGCCGGCGCGACGTGGGCACGGGGATGAGCGACGCCGAGGTGGATGAGCTCTCGGCCCGCATCGACCTTCCCGCCCTGCGTGGTTACTGGGACGCGGTGACGGCGCGCACGCAGAGTCTGGCCGGCTCGCTCCGCGGCCTCGACCTGGAGGCGCGGGTGCCGGGCGAGCGCGTGAAGCGCGTCGTCCAGGCGGAGGGCGCCGTCGCCCCCGGCGTGGAATGGTTGACGGAGTTCTGGGCGGGCGGGCGTACGCACGCCTGGATCCTGTCCCAGACGGCGCTGCTGCATCCCTACGGGCACTACTACGAGGCGCGCGTCACCGCGGGGCTGTGGGGCGCGCGCAGCCCCTGACACGCGGAGGCCGCGCTACACACCTCGCAGCGCCCGGGCGACCTCGGCGAGCCGTGAGAGGGAGCCCAAGATCTTCGCCTGATCGTCGGTGATGTGCCGCACGATGATGTCCGTATAGCCGAGCGGCGCCAAGGCCCGGAACTTCTCCGTCACCTCGGCCACCGAGCCCCACACGAGGGCGGAGGGGTCGAAACCGCGGTAGCCCGCCTCCACGATGGCTTGCGCGACCGCGGCCGCCTCCGCCGACGATTCACCCACGTAGATGTCGCGGCGGATGGCCACGGCCGTCGGTTTTCGTCCATATCGCGCGCAGGCGTCGAGATACCACTGCGCCTGCTCGCGCGCCGCGGACATGGTCAGGGAGGGCGAGGCGAGCCAGCCGTCGCCGATCCGAGCGGCGCGGTCGATCGACACGCGCACGCTCGCCCCGACCCAGTACTCCACGGGCTCGGCGGGACGCAGTGAGAGGCGCGCCCGCTCCACGACGAAGCGGCCCTGCGAGGACACCGTCTCGCCTGCGAGCAAGCGCTTGACGATGTCGAAGGCCTCCTCGAAGGCAGACGGGCGCTGCTTGATGTTGGCGCCCAGGGCGAGGAACTGCGCCTGGCCGTCGCCCAGCCCGCACTGGAAGATGAAGCGGCCCCGCGCGATGGCGGCGAGCGTGCCGACCTGCTCGGCGACGAGGACGGGATTCCAGAGGGGCAGGAGGAAGAGGCAGCCCGCAGGCCGGTCCGTCCACTCGGCGAGCATGCGGCCGAGCATGGGCACGTTCTGGTAGTAGGGCCCGGGCGTGGCGTGGTGATCCCCCACGAAGAGCGAGTCGAGGCCGGCCCGCGCGGCCGCTGCCGTTCGCTCGACCATCCAGCGAGCGCCCTCGCGCGGGTCCGCCACCGTGTGGCTGCTCGTGAGCGAGATGCCTACCCGCATGACCTACCTCGCGAACGTAGGCATGACGTCGGGCTGCTCGACCCGCCAGCCCATCCAGAGCACGGCGGCGCTGAGACCGAGCAGGGCGGCGGTGGTGCCGATGCTCGACAGGTCGGACATCCACTTGATGGTCGTGCTGCTGAGCCCGACGAAGGCGAGGCCGATCACGGGGAGCACCGGTGCGCCGCAACCCATCACCGTGCAGCCTCCGGTGGTCAGCCCGAAGATGCCGCCGAGGGCGCCCAGCACCCCGCCCGACCCTCCCGCACGCGCGCCCCACGCAGTGACGCCCGGGCTCCGTCGCGCGAGCCAGAGCGCGAAGTACGCCGCGACCAGCAGCGAGAGGAGGACGAAGCGAGCGAGGTCGGCCGGCGTTACCGCGAAGCCCCACTCGATGCCGAAGCTGCCGTCGGCCGAGAACCAGAAGAGGGCGAGACCCCAGGCCTTGGCGAGGCGTTCTCCGAGCTCGCCTGGCCCGGAGGCGAGATAGCCGGGCAGGGAGGACAGGAGAGGGTTCACGGTGAAGGAAGTGACGGGCTTTCGCGCCAAAGACAGGACCAGCGGTGGCACGAAAATGTCGAGAGCGAACACCCCGAGGGCAACGGAGACGAAGAACCACCGGCGGGCGTGCACCGCCCTCCAGATTCCTCGACATGCTCGACTGATCGCCGTCATCACCGATGGGCCTCGGGAGAGATTATAGGCTTCCGCGATGCTTTTGCAGGCGAAGGCGAGGGCGTCATGACGCGGCGAGCCAGGCACTCAAACCCCTTATTCTTATTGCTTGTGCTCGACTTCCAGCGCCGATATCATCGCGGGAAATCACTCAGATGGCCCTCAACCGTCCGCCAATGAAGGAGGGACGTTCTA
>DATGCY010000046.1:0-10492 GCA_035311385.1 Candidatus Methylomirabilota bacterium | reverse complement strand
GCCTTCCTGTGCGGGCATGCTCATGAACACGTCGATGGAGCTGGCGCCGGAGGTGAGCTCGACGAGGACCTTGGCCCGGAACTGATCTTCCGGATATACCTCGGTGACGAGCTTCACGCCGGTGAGCGCCTCGAACTCCTTCAGATGGGGCTCGATCGCTCCCTGCCAGGGGTGCTTGTTGAGCATTACGCGCAGCTGCGATCCCTTGGCCTGCTGCCAGTTGAACTGCTGCTGGGCGAATGCCGGCGACATTGCCGTCAGGACGATGGCCATCGCCACCAGCCAGGCTCTTCGCGTCACGATCATTCCCTGCCCCCTTTGGTTGTCGTGGTCCCGGCGACGTTGCCGGAGCCGACCGTCTGCACGTTCTTTACTATCGCTCCCGCGTGGATGTCAATTCGCGGACGCGGCTTCAGCGCTCGAGCTCGGACACCATGAGGTTCGCGCGGCGGATGCGCCGGCTCAGCTCACGCCCTAAGTTGGTGAGCAAGGTAATGGCGATGGCGGGATGATCGCGCCCGAGGGCATGGAACGCCTCCTCGGAGAGGACATAGCACACCACGTCTTCGTCGGCCATGACGGTGGCCGAGCGGGGCTGTCGGTCGAGAAGGGCGACCTCTCCGAAGACGGTGCCGGCCGAGAAGGAGGCGAGCCGGCGCTGCCGTCCTTGACCAGGCAGGTCGACCCGGGCGCTCGCTGTCCCGCGCAGCATGAGGAACAAATCGCGCTCGGCGCTACCCTCCGCGATCACGATCTCGCCCGCCCGGAAGGTGCGTCGCTCGAGACATGTCCGCACCACTGCGCACTCGGCCTTGCTCAACCCTTCCAGCACGCTCAGCCGATCTAGGTCCACCTCCTCGGCGAGAGCGTCTCCCGGCTCGCCGGCTTGGATCAGGCGATCCTCGGCCCACTCGAGGGCGGCATCCGTGTCGTCGAACTGGCCGGCCTCGGCGAGGGCGCCGGCCACGCCCAGATCCTGGAGGACGCGCCAGACGAGATAGCCGTCGTGGGCGTGACTCAGGAGGAGATGACCGCCCTGCTTGCGGAGCCGCTCATGGATCTGGAGGAGGATCCGCGCGCCCGTGCTGTCGAGCTCGTTCACCCGCTTCAGGTCGAGGATCACGTACCGTGCGCCCATTTTGGCAGCCGTCTCCACGCGGCCGGCCAGCCCTTCGGCGGTGCCGAAGAAGATGGGACCCTCGAGCTCGAAGACGACGATCTGCCCGCCGCGCTCTCCCAGGAGATCCATGAGCTTCGGATTGCGCGCGCGGCGCGATCGCACCGTATCCCCGTGGTAGGTCCGGCGCACCACCGAGCGGCTCATCCGCACGAGAAAGGAGAGCACGGCAATGGCGAGGCCCACGCCTACACCCACCACAGGGTTGAACACGAGGGTGATCGTGGCCACCAGCAACACGACAAACAGGTCGAGACCCATGGCCCGCCAGTGAGCCCGATCTCCCGTGAATAGCTTCGCCAGGTGTCCGAGGCTCCAGGCATCGAAGAGCTGCACGCCTACGACGAACAGCATGCCGGCGATCACGACGCGAGGCAGGAACGCGATGAGGTGGCCCAGCAACACGACGGTGAGCAGCGTGATGCCTGCCGCGATGATCGCGGCGAGGCGGCTGCGTCCTCCCGCTCGGTGATTGGCAACGGACGCGCCGAGGTTCAGGCCGCTGGGAATGGCGCCGAACCCCGAGGCAGCGATGTTGGCCACGCCGATACGCACCAGCTCCCAGCTTCCGTTCGATCGCTCCCCCGTTCTCCCATCCATCACCCGCGCGCAGAGCAGCACGTCGAGCGATGAGACGATGGCCAGGCTGAAGGCGCCGACGGCGAGGGTGAGGAGCACGGGCCAGAGTGCTCGGTCCGCGAGGAGCGACCCGAAGCCCATGAAGTACCGGGGCAGGGGCAAAGCCTCCGGCAGAGGCCCGAGGGTAGGACCGAGGTAGCGACCATAGCCAAGCGCCCAGAGCGCATAGAAAACGGCGGTACCGGCGAGGAGACCGAGGATGAGGGGCGGCACTCTCCTCGTCAGCCTCTGGCCGAATCCCATCACGAGCGCGGTGACCGAGCCTACGCCCAGCGTGAGCGGTTGTATCTTCGCGAGGCTGACGCCAAGGCGACTGAGGGGAACGCTCTGTGGGATGCCCAGGAGCGAGTGCATCTGGGCCACGATGATCAGCACCGCCACCGCGTTCTGGAAGCCCGCCATGACCGGTGACGGGATGTATCTGATGAACGTGCCGAGCCGTAACGCTCCGAGAGCCGTCTGGAAAACACCGGCGAGCAGCACGATGAAGAAGACGAGGGTCAGCCTGCGCGTGACGTCGCCTCCCATCACCACGGCGGCCGGCCCTTTGGTTACCCCCTCGAGCACGACGGCAGCCATGATCAGGGTGACCACGCTGCGGGGGGTGTACATGAAGGACGGTGCCCCACCGAGGAGCGCAGTGAGGGCCAGAATGACGATCGCGCTGAACAGGCCAGCCGCGATGCCGTAGGAGACGTATCCGTCGCCGAGGGGTTGGAAGGCGAGGAGGCCGTATCCCATACTCGCCGGAACCGTCAGCGCAGCGACACTGACGCCCCCTGCGAGGTCTCCCTTCAGATCGAACTGCCCGCGCATCCCCTTGTTCATCGATCTCCTCCGACGCGCTCCGCAACTTCCAGAGCGTGGTCGGTCAATCGCCCGAGGGATGGTAACCCGAAGCGTCCACGGGGCGCTCTGAAAGCCGGCTCAGCGGAAGCGCGCTCAGAGCTTGCCGACGAGGTACATGCTGCCGGTGGGGGCAGGAACGCCTCCGGCTGGCTCGAGCGTCACCGCGAAGGTGTCGGGCTCGGCGCCGCCGGCTACGGGAGCGACGCGAATGCTCCCCACACCGCGAGCGTCCACGGTGAAGACGCCCGCGGGGACGGGCGCCTCCTTGCCGCTGATGGCCCACAGCTCGTAGGCCTTGCCCGGGGGCGCCGGTGGCAGTCCCTGGGCCACGAGGAGACCACCCGCCTTCGCGTGCCAGAGCATGCGGCCCCTAGCGCTCGGGGCCGCGGGGAGGCCGGCGAGAGCGACCGTCCGTGTCGCGGGGTCCTGCAGGATGGCCACCAGCTCCTGCTGGCGTGCCAGCTCCTGCTGGAGCTCTACCTGCTGCTGGCCGAGCTGATCGATGCGCCGATCGTAGACGGTAGAGACGACAAGACCAACGGCTATGGCAGCGATCCCGGCGGCGATGGCTCCGACCAGCGCGATCGTCCAGAGCGAGCGGCGCGGCGCTGCCGCGCGGGGAGCGGACAGGATCTGCGTCACCTCGGCCCGTGACCGGCTCTCGCCGTCGATGCGGGCCATCAGCGCGGCCTTCACCGTGGGTGGCGGCACCTCGGCCGTCTCGGCGACGACATCCCTCACCGTGGCCTCGAAGTCACGGAGCGCTGCCCGCGCTTCGGCATCGCCTGCGTCGAGGAGCGCCTCGAATCGCGCACGGTCCTCCGTGTCCAGCGCTCCCAAGGCGTACCCAGCGGCTAGCTCGAGGATCTCGTCGCGGTTCACGGCTGAATGTCCCCTTCCCGCTTCATCATGCTCCGGAGACGCTCGAGCCCGAGCCGCGCGCGTGTCTTCACCGTACCGAGCGGCTCGCCGAGCCTTCGTGCGATCTCCGACTGCGTCAGGCCCTCGAAGAACGCCAGCTCGACCACGCGGCGCTGCGACTCCGGCAGGCCATGGAGGACGGCGTGGGCCAGCTCTCGACGTTCCGCGGTCACCCCTGGATTCTCGGCGGGCAGATCGGGCGCGCTCGCCACCGCCTCGTCGACAGGGGCCACGAAGGTCTTTTCTCTTCTACGCATGGCACGCAGCCGGTCGATTGCTCGGGTCTTGGCGCGCACGATGAGCCACGCCTCAGGACTGCCGCGGCGCGGATCGTAGCGGGCCGCCTCCCGCCAGATCTGCCAGAACACTTCCTGCAAGACCTCCTCGGCCGCCGCGGGGTCGCGCAGGATGCGGCGGATGAGTCCGAGGGCGAGGCCGGCGAAGGCGTCGTAGAAGCGGCCGAAGGCCTCGCGATCACCCTGCGCGATGCGGGCGAGAAGACCTGCCGATACGTCGGATGGCGGCACGCTGACGCTCGACATGACAGGCCATGACTACCAGCCGGGTCACCGCGGGTCAATACATCCGCGAGGTGCGCGTCGTGCGTAGAACCTAGAGTGGCTCGTGCGACGGCGCCGAGGTGGGCGCGGCCGAGAGATCAGCGAAGCTTGAACCGCTGAATCTTGCCCGTCGCCGTCTTGGGCAGCTCCGCGACGAACTCGATCCAGCGCGGATACTTATAGGGTGCGAGCTTGTCTTTTACGAAGCCCTTGAGCTCGGCTTCGAGGCCGGGGGCCGCGGCCGTGCCGTCCTTGAGGACGACGAAGGCCTTGGGCTTGACGAGGCGGTCCGTGTCCTCGTGGCCCACCACCGCCGCCTCGAGCACGGCGGGGTGGCCGACGAGCGTGTTCTCCACCTCCACGGGCGAGACCCAGATGCCTCCCACCTTGAGCATGTCGTCGGCGCGGCCGCAGTACCAGAAGAAGCCGTCCGCGTCCTGGTAATACTTGTCGCCCGTCTGTATCCAGTCACCGAAGAGGGTGGCTTTGGTCTTTTCGTGCTGATTCCAGTAGTAGGCCATGGTCGAGTCGCCCTTGACGCGCAGGTTGCCGATCTCACCTTGCGCCACGGGCGCGCCCTCGTCGTCCACGATGCGTGCCTCGTAGCCCGGCACTACGAGGCCGGTGGACCCGGGCCGGGACCGTCCCGGCTGATTGGACAGGAAGATGTGGAGGATCTCCGTGGTGCCGATGCCGTCGAGGATCTCCACCCCGAAGCGCTCCCGCCAGCGCTTGAAGATCTCCTCGGGCAGCGCCTCGCCCGCCGACACGCAGAGGCGCAGCGCGGACAGGTCGTAGCGCTTCTCCGCCTCCTTGACCTGCAGCATGGCGGCGTAGAGGGTGGGCACACCGAAGAAGATGGTCGGTCGGTGACGATGCATCATCTCGAACATCGCTTCGGGGAGCGGGCGATGCGGATAGAGCACACCCTGGGCGCCCACGCGGAGGGGAAAGGTCATGTTATTGCCGAGGCCGTAGGCGAAGAAGAGCTTGGCCACGGAGAACGTGCGGTCCTCCGGCGTGATGCCGAGCACCTGCAGCGCGTAGGTATCGGTGCACACCACGGCGTCGTGCTGGAGGTGCACCGCCCCCTTGGGAAAGCCCGTGGAGCCGGAGGAGTAGAGCCAGAAGCAGGCGTCGTCCTTGGAGGTGTCCTCCGCGGTCAGGGTGGACGAGGCCTTGGCGAGCCACGAATCGAAGGCGATCTGGCCCGGACCCGCCTTGCCCACCACCACCACGTGCCGGAGATGCCGTGCCTGCGCGAGGGCGGGGCCAGCTTCGGCGAGGAGGGCCTCTGAGACGACGGCCACCCGCGCGCGGCTGTCATCGAGGAAATAGAGGTAGTCCTTCGCCCGCATCATGGTGTTCACGGGGACGGGCACGGCCCCGATCTTGATGGCGCCCCAGAAGGTGGCGACGAAGGCCGGCGAGTCGAGGAGGAGGAGAAGGACCCGGTGCTCCAGCTCGACGCCGAGATCGCGCAGGGCATTGCCCGCGTGGTTGACCATCTCCTGCAGGCCCGCGAACGTCAGCTCTCCGTCCTCGTGGAAGAAGGCCACCTTGCCGCCGCGGCCCTCGGCGATGTGGCGGTCGACGAAGAAGGTCGCGGCGTTGAAGCGGTCGGGCACCTGGAAGAGCGTCGTCGCCATGTCGACCTCCGTCCGTCTCGTCTAGCGGCGGCGCTTCGGGCGCGCGGGGGGGACTGGCCTCGCCTTGGTCCGCGCGGCCGCGGGCGCTCGGTTGGGCTTGACGGCCATGGCCTCGATCTCCACGAGGAGCTCCGGCCTCACGAGACGGGACACGATGAGGAGCGTGTTGGGCGGATACACGCCGGTCGGAAAGTGGCGCGGGAAGGCTTCGTTGCGCGCGTGCATGAAGCCATCGATGTCCGAGGCATGAGTGAGAAAAGTCTGGAAGCGGATCACGTCGCCCATGCCGCAGCCGGCCGCGGCGAGCACCGCGCTCACGTTGTCCAGGGCCTGCTTCGTCTGCGCTCCCACGTCGCCGGGCCCCATGAGTTTCCCCGCGCGATCGAGCCCCACCTGCCCGGCCACCACCACCAGCTCCCCCGCGGGCGCGGTCATGCCATGGGAGTACATGCCGAGCGCCGGGCCGAGCTCCTTCGAGGTCACCGCCTTGGGGGGCATGCGCCTATCCGAGCCTGACGTACGCGAACTCGATAGGCTGGCCGTTGATGCCGCGGGCAGGCGGGGCAATCCAGCTCGCGAACTTGCCGGGCTCGGTCACCGCGTGCATGAGACTCTGCACGTAGGCCTTGTCCTGCTCGGTGGGCAGCCACTCGCCGCGCCGGCCATCCCACTCCGCCTGGCTGATCACGCGGCCGTCCGGCGACACGCGCGCTTCCGCGAACACGCCGATGGCCCGGTGGAAGCCGCGGTGCGGCAGGGTCAGCTCGAAGTCGATGCCGTGCTTGCGAATCACCTCGTTCCACCGCGCCACGCCGCGCGCGCAGTCCGCCACGTAGTCGTCGCGCAGCCGCTCGTTCAGGGAGACGAGAGCCGGCTCCTCGCGCATGACGATGCCGTCGCCGTCGAGCTCGGCGACCTGATAGGTGGCGGCCTTGAGCTGATGATCGTCCTGTTTCTTGGTCTCCTCGAAGCGCCCCTTGAGACCGGTGGTGTAAAAATTGGCGGCGTTGGTGGAGATCTCCGAGCCGAAGAGGTCGAGGGAGACCGAGCAGTGGAAGTTCAAGTACCGCTGGATGGTCGGCAGGTCGATTCCTCCGTACTTCCGGACGTCGTCCGTCTTGTGCTCGCGCATCAGCTCGCACGCGCGCTGGACGATGCGCATGATGCCCGTCTCGCCCACGAACATGTGGTGTGCTTCCTCGGTGAGCATGAAGCGACACGTGCGCGAGAGCGGATCGAAGCCGCTCTCGGCCAGGCTCGCCAGCTGGTACTTGCCATCGCGGTCGGTGAAGAAGCAGAACATGAAGTAGGAGAGCCAGTCCGGAGTCTGCTCGTTGAAGGCGCCGAGGATGCGCGGCTTGTCGCTGTCCCCCGAGCGGCGTTGCAGCAGCGCCTCCGACTCCTCCCGCCCGTCGCGCCCGAAGTGCGCGTCGAGGAGGTAAACCATGGCCCAGAGGTGCCGGCCCTCCTCCACGTTGACTTGGAACAAGTTGCGCAGGTCGTAGAGTGACGGGCAGGTGCGCCCGAGGTGGCGCTGCTGTTCCACCGACGCGGGCTCCGTGTCGCCCTGGGTGACGATGAGGCGGCGGAGCGTCCCGCGGTACTCGCCGGGCACTTCCTGCCAGGCGGGCTGCCCCTTGTGATCGCCGAAGTTGACCTGGCGGCCCGCTTCCGGCTCGGCGAGGAAGATGCCCCACCGATAGTCTGGCATCTTCACGTAGCCGAACTTCGCCCAGCCTTGCGCGTCCACGCTCACCGCCGTGCGCAGATACACGTCCTTGGCCTGGAAACCGTTGGGCCCCATGTCGTGCCACCACTCGAGGAACTTGGGCTGCCAGTCCTCCAACGCGCGCTGAAGGCGCCGGTTCTCGTGCAGGGCGACGTTGTTGGGGATGCGCTCGGTATAGTCGATGCCCGCCATCACACTCTCCTCCGGTCGAATTCGCTGCGCTGGCCCGTGCC
This sequence comes from Candidatus Methylomirabilota bacterium, assembly GCA_035311385.1. Classification (GTDB taxonomy): domain Bacteria; phylum Methylomirabilota; class Methylomirabilia; order Rokubacteriales; family CSP1-6; genus AR37. The sequence goes on along the minus strand of DATGCY010000046.1, from coordinate 2,735 downwards.
GTAGACGCGCAGCGCGCCCTTTTCCCCCACGGCGTTGGGGCGTTGGAAGATCCAGTTCTGCCAGGCGGAGAGCCGGCTGAAGATTTTGCTCTCGAGCGTCTCCGGCCCTCCGAAGCGGAGCGAGGCCTCCATGCCCGTCAAGGCATCCGGCGAGAAGGCCGCGCGCGCCTCGATGCCGATGCGCACCTCGTCCTCCCAGTCGATGTCGTCGGGGGTGAAGGTGACGAGGCCGAGCTCGCCCGCCTCCCGCGCCTCGAGATCCTCGCCCACGCGCTTTTCGAGGGCGCGGGCGCGATCCGGGTCGTCGAGGAAGCGGCTGGCCAGTCGGGTGAGCCCATTGACCATGGGATAGGCCCCGAAGCTCATCGCGGTCAACCGCAGCGCGGCCGCCTCGCGCCTCTCGCCCTCGAGCACTCCGTCGAGCATGTAGGAGCGGTCGGCGGCGAGGGCGAGCTCGAGCAGCGTGCCCACGAAGCATGAGCCCGGCTCGATCAGTGCGAAGACGGAGCGCGACGACACATCGAGGCGTTTGAAGGTGCGCCTGAGATAGAGGCGGATCTCCCGCACCAGCCAGTCGTCGGCGTGATCGTGGAGACTCCGGTCGTAGGCCTCCACCAGGTCGCGGCTGCCCTGCGTCCGGAACACCCAGATGCCGATGCCTTCCTCGTTGGCGCGCAGATGGAGGATGAGGTCGTCGAGCTCGCGGGTGAACGCCAGCGGCCAGAAGCCTGCTCCCGCGTCGTGGATACCCTCGACCGTGGCGGGCGGCGCCGTCCTCGGCCCCGTCACAGTGATCTCGGCTACGCCGCGGCCGCGATCGACAGCACACGTTACGGAGCTGTAGACGATGCGATCAGCCTCGATAGTGCGAGCGAGAGGCGGCAGCGTGATGCCCGTAGCCCCCCCCGGCCGATCGCTCCGCGCCGCCAGCTCCGCCGCGCGACGCTTGACCGCGTCCTCGAGCCGGGAGCGCGGCACCACCTCGTCCACCAGCCGCCACTCGACGGCGCGCTGCCCTTTGATCCCTTCCTCGAGGGTGCAGAAGAAATCGGCGAGATCGCGGCGCACCTTGCGCTTGTCGACGAGGCGGGTGAGGCCGCCCGTGCCCGGCAGGACGGCGAGGAGGGGCACTTCCGGGAGCGCCACGGTAGTCGAGCCATCGTCCGCCATGACGATCCAATCGGTGGCGAGGGCGAGCTCGTATCCGCCGCCCGCACAGGGGCCGTTCACCGCAGCGAGGTAGGTCTGGCGCGACTCCGCCGTCGCCTCCTCGATCGAGTTGCGCGTCTCGTTGGTGAACTTGCAGAAATTGACCTTCCATCCGTGGGAGGACTGGCTGAGCATCCGGATGTTCGCCCCCGCGCAGAACACGCGTTCCTTCCCGGAGGTGATCACCACCGCGCGGACTTCCGGGTGCTCGAAGCGCAGCCGCTGGACGGCGTCGTAGAGCTCGATGTCCACCCCCAGGTCGTAGGAATTGAGCTTGAGCTCGTAGCCGGGGCGGAGCCCGCCGTCCTCGCGGACGTCCATGGATAGCGTGGCCACCGGCCCGTCGATGGCGAGCTTCCAGTGCTTGTACCGGGCGGGCTCGGTACGGAAGTCAACCGTAGTGGCAGCGGTGTCGTCGGCCATGCGTGCGAGTCTCCCTTAGCCCAGGATCACCCAGAGGGCCTTCGCGGTCCGGCCTCCGAGGTTCTCCCAGCCGTGCGGCGTGCCGCCGTCGAGATAGGCACTGTCGCCTGCCTCGAGGCGCTGGACGTCGCCATTGTAGTGGAGGGCCACCGTGCCCTCGAGCACATAGAAGAGCTTCATCTGTCCCGGTGCAATGATGACCTTGTCCGTCTTGACTCCCTTCGCTCGAGGGCCCAGCGTCGAGACCACCGCGCGGATCTTACCTTGGAACAGCCCGGCGCCGAGCACGTGCCAGCGTTCGCTCGTACCGTCGAATGAGACCACGGGATACTCGCGCTTGCGGCTCACGTGGAGCCGACCGTTGGGTGCGGACTCGAAGAGGGAAGCGATCGGCACGCCGAGGGCAGACGAAAGTTTACCCAGCGTAGGCAGAGATGGCGTGAGCCGCCCCGACTCGATCTGCGAGACCATCGACGGCGTCAGCCCCGCTTTCTCGGCGAGCTGCCGCTGCTGGAGGGCGCGCTCGCCCCTGAGAGCTTTGATCCGCGCTCCCAGTGTGGTCATTTAACCTCAACCTGCCTGTTGGCAGGTTGACCGTGGGTGAGATGGTTAGCGCGACCGGCTGGGGGCATGTCAGTCGCAGCGAGATGGTTAGCGCGACCGGCTGGGGGCATGTCAGTCGCAGCGTGATGGTTAGCGCGATCGGCTGGGAGCATGTCTGTCCCAGCGAGATGGTTAGGGCGATCCGCCGGGAGCATGTCAGTCGGGGCGCGATGCTGAGGGCGTACGGCTCGGCGCATGTCTGTCGGGGCGCGATGGTTAGGGCGATCCGTTGGGAGCATGTCAGTCCCAGCGAGATGGTGAGGGCGATCCGCTGGGAGCATGTCAGTCGGGGCGCGATGCTTAGGGCGAACGGCTCGGCGCATGTCTGTCGGGGCGCGATGGTTCGGGCGATCTACTGCGAATACGTCGGTCGGGGCGCGATGGTTCCGCTGGGGACTCACCTTGGTGATCCGCCGTGGACGAGGGCGTGGAGGGCGCGGGCGACGTAGACGCGGATCATCTTCTTGCGATACGGGTGGGTTAGGTCCGTATTGTCGAGA